>JAPKYY010000238.1 GCA_026394095.1 Acidobacteriota bacterium
GTTTCTTCGAACGGGTCGATTCGGGTGGACAACATCGTCGGGAGTGCGCGGCTGCAGAGCTCGAACGGATCGGTGAAGGTACGGAGCCTCGAAGGTAAGCTCGATGCCAAGACCTCGAACGCGAGCATTGATGTGGTGGGCGTGCATGGGGACTTTGTGGGGCGGACTTCGAATGGTTCGATCACGGTAGATGGCCTGGAGGGCGGCTTTGAAGCATCGACATCGAATGCGAGCATCAAGGCGCGTGTCGAGAAGCTGGCTGAGGGCCGGCCCGTGAAGGCGGATAGTTCGAATGGTTCGATTGATCTGAGCTTGCCGGATTACAAGGGGCAGTCGCTCGATGTCGAAACCAGCAATTCGGGAGTGACCTTGCGGCTGCCAGCAAAGGTGAATGCCGATGTAAGGGCGTCGACCTCGAATTCGAGCATCACGAATGAGTTCGAGATGTCGTCGACGGGTACGATTTCGAAGACGCGTCTGGACGGCAAGATTGGGACGGGGGGTGGGCCGATCCGGATCAGCACATCCAATGGTGGTGTCCGGCTGCAAAAGTTATAGAATCGAAACATGCGGATTTTTTTGCTTTCTCTCGTTGTGTGTTCGCTCGGCCTCTTCGGGCAAGACAAGTCGGCCTGGAAGATTCAGTACGAATTGCCGAAGCAGGTGAAGGCGAACTACGATACGCCGCTGACGGTAAAGATCGTCGATGCCAAGGGTCAGCCGGTGGCTGGCGCTGAAGTGGAAACCATTTTGACGATGGTGGAGATGGACCACGGCGAATTCAAAGAGGCAGCCAAGCAGGTGAAGCCCGGCGTGTATGAATCGAAACAGAAGTTCATCATGGTGGGTGCCTGGCAGATTGAAGTGAAGGCAAAGAAGGGCGCGAACAGCGCCAGTCAAAAATTTCGCTACGAAGTTAAGGAATAACTAAAAACTCGAAAGAGGTCTCTCGAACATGTTGAAGAACCGGCTTCTCAGCCGTCGCTTACTGGCGACGGCTGTTCTGCTTTTGCCCGTAGGCCTGATGTCGCAGGAACCTCCTGCGCCGCCGGCTACTCCCCCTGCTAATGGACGTGGTGGAGGTGCGCCGCCGATTGCGCGCCCCCCAGCGACTGGCCCGAAAAAATACGAAGATGTGATCACCGCGAAAGCCAAGACCAAGGACGGACTGTTCAAGGTTCATTCGCTGGACGAGAAGTGGTACTACGAGATCCCGGAGAAGCTTTACGGGCGTGACATGTTGATGTACAACGAGATCGCTCAGGCGCCTCCTGGGGTTGGCTATAGCGGGAGCCCGGGCAATACGCGCATGGTGCGCTGGGAGCGACGTGGGAACCGCGTGTTTCTCAAGATCAATCCGGTGACGAAGCGGGCAACCAATGGGGATGCCGGGACGCAGCTGGCTGTGTCGCTATCGAATTTTCAACCGATCATCCGGGCCTTTAATGTTGAAGCTGAGGGTAAGGACAAGAGTGCGGTGATTGACGTGACGTCGATGTTTTCGGCGGATATTCCGGAGCTTTCTGTGGTGAGTTTGCTCGCGAGTTTGCGGCTGCCGATGGTGCCGCCGGCAGACCCGACGCGGAGCTTCGTCGATGAGATCAAGGCCTTTCCGGAAAACATCGAAGTACGTTCGACCTTGACCTGGAACTTTGGTGCGCCGCCGCTGCCTCCTACCAGCCCGAATGCGCCTCCTGCGGCGGTGATTCCGGGGAATTTGCGCAGCTTGAGTGTGATGGTGCACTACAGCATGGTGCTGCTGCCAGAGAAGCCGATGATGGGTCGTAACTTTGACCCGCGAGTGGGTTATTTTGTGCAGCCGTTTGAAGAGTACGCCAACGACGAAAATCGTGTGGAACAGAAGGGCTTTATTACTCGGTTCCGGTTGGAGAAGAAGGACCCGAATGCGGCTTTGAGTGAGCCGGTGAAGCCGATTACGTTCTATGTGGGGCGTGAGGTGCCCGATGTGTGGAAGCCCTATATCAAGAAGGGAATCGAGGACTGGAATGTGGCCTTTGAGCAGGCTGGATTCAAGAACGCGATTATCGCCAAGGACGCGCCCACCAAGGAGCAGGACCCGACTTGGGATGCCGAGGATGTGCGCTATTCGGTAGTGCGCTGGGCGGCTTTGCCTGTGGAGAATGCGATGGGTCCGCATGTGCACGACCCGCGCAGCGGCGAGATTATCAGTACGCACCTGATTCTTTGGCATGATGTGCTGAAGCTGTCGCAGGCCTGGTATTTTGCGATGTGTTCTGCGCAGAACGATGCGGCGCGGAAGTTGCCTTTTGACAAGAAGCTGATGGGTGAGATTCTGCTTTACATCGCTTCGCATGAGGTGGGGCATACGATCGGATTGCGGCATAACCATAAGGCGAGCTCGGCTTATTCGATTGCGCAGTTGCGGGACCCAGCGTTTACCAAGACGCATGGAAGTGTGGGTTCGATTATGGCTTACGGCCGTTTCAACTATGTGGCGCAGCCGGAGGATAACGTGAGGGCGCTGATCCCGATCATTGCCGACTATGACAAGTTTGCGATTGAGTGGGGCTATAAGCCTGTTGTGGGTGCGAAGAGTCCGGATGACGAGAAGACGGCTCTCGATCAGATTGCGGCGCGCCAGTTGGTAGAGCCGTTCTTGCGCTTTGGTGGCGAGGATGGGCCGGCGATGGTGGACCCGACGGTGAAGACCGAGAATATCGGGGATGACCCGGTGCTGGCGACGACGCTGGGCTTTAAGAATCTGGAGCGGGTGATCAATGGCTGGCTGGTGAAGGCGACGACCAAGCCTGGGGAAGACTTCGATTTGCTGAAAGAGACCTTCCAGGACGTTTGGGGATTGCGCCGGCTTTGGCTGGGATCAGTAGTGCGCATGGTGGGCGGTGTGGTGGAGAGCCGCACACTGGCCGGGCGTGGTGGCGACCAGTTTGCCCGTGTGCCGAAGGCGAAGCAGAAGGAAGCGGTGAAGTTCCTGCAGGAGCAGGTTTTTGTGCCGCCGACGAATCTGATCAAGCCGGAGTTGATAAATCAGTTCCAGTATTTTGGGGCTGCCGATATCATCATCAATCAACAGAAGCAGACACTGGAGTCTTTGCTTTCGCCGATGCGGTTTAAATTGTTGACCGATGGCGAGGCGCTCGATGCCAAGAATGCTTACACGCTGCGCGAGTTTATGACGGATGTGCAGGGTGGTTTGTTCAGTGAGGTGGCAAAGCCCGGCGCGTCGATCGATATTTATCGACGGGCATTGCAGCGCAACTACATTGACCACATCAAGACGCTGCTCGCGCGCCCTGCTGCGCCGGCACTGGCTGGTTTTGGTGGCCGTGGGAACCCGGAGATGATCGCGATGATGACGGCTGGCTGGCAGCAGACAGACTTTCGTGGGACGGCGCGGGTGATGCTGGAGCAGTTGAGCCAGCGTCTTGCTGCAGCGGCACTGACGGCGAAGGATGCAGCTACGGTGAGCCACCTGAAGGACTGCCGTAAAGAGATCGAGATGATTTTGGACCCCAAGAAGGGGTAAACTAAAGATGGTTTGGGCGAGTAGCTCAGTTGGGAGAGCACCGCGTTCGCAATGCGGGGGTCGAGGGTTCGAACCCCTTCTCGTCCACCAAATCGTTTTTATCTTTTAAGGGAAGGCCCGGTGCTGATGGCGCCGGGCTTTTCGTTTACAATCGCTAAAGCACACGGAAAATACATGGTTTTATCAGACGTCGATATTCGCAAAGCGCTCGCTTCGGGCAAGATCGCAGTAAATCCGGCTATGCCGGAAGAGCATATCGGGAGTTGCAGTGTCGACTTCCGGCTGGGGAATGAGTTCAGTATCTTTGAGCATTCCAAGCACGCGTTTATTGATCTGCGGGACAAGGTGGATATCTCGAAGCTGATGCGGACGATTGTGGTGCCGGATGGGGAAGCGTTTATTTTGCAGCCTCGTGAGTTTGCGCTGGCGATTACGGTGGAGCATCTGGAGTTGGCACCGGATATCCTGGGGCGGCTTGAGGGACGGTCGAGTCTGGGACGGATCGGGATTATTGTGCATGGGACGGCGGGGTTGTTTGATCCGGGCTGGAGTGGGCGGGCGACGCTCGAGTTGTCGAATTTGGGGATTATGCCGGTGGCGCTGTATCCGGGGATGCGGATTTGTTCGATGACGTTTGAGGAGTTGTCGACGCCTTCGTCTATGCCTTATCGGTCGAAGCCTGGGAATAAGTATGCGGGGCAGCAGAGCCCGCTTGCTAGCAAGCTGGCTGGGGAGTTGAAGTAGGGCGGCTTGGCTGCATCGGCTCTTTTGCGGGCGTAGAATTGAAGCATGGCTACTACGGAAGTCGAAATCGTTCGCAACGAAAAAGGCGAAGAAACCGCAGTCATTGTGCCGATTGACCTGTGGCGCGAAATTGAGTCTGAGCGGGAGACTGCTTATGTGTTGAGCAGCCCTGCTAAT
>JAPKYY010000105.1 GCA_026394095.1 Acidobacteriota bacterium
AACCTTCGCCTTCTCCAGCATCTGCTTGGTAAATTCAAGCGAACCGATCGCCTTGAACCGCTCTGGAATCGGAGCCCACAAGAACATGCTGCCCTTCGGCTTCTCCACCGGCCAGCCCGCCTTGTTCAAGCCACCCACCAGCAAGTCTCTGCGCTTCTGATAGATATTGCGAATCTTCACAGTATCTTCTTCACACTCACGCAGCGCAATAATCGAAGCAATCTGCACCGGCTGAAAATTCCCGTAGTCGAGATAGCTCTTAATCCGGCCCAATGCCGAAACCATCTTCTTGTTTCCCAGCACAAAGCCCACGCGCCAGCCCGCCATGTTGTAGCTCTTGGTCATCGAAAAGATCTCCACGGCATGCTCGGTAGCGCCAGGAATCTGCAGAATGCTAGGCGGCTCCCAGCCATCAAAACCAAAGTCAGCGTAAGCAAAATCGTGAATCACCATCGTGCCGTGCTTGGCCGCCAGATTCAGCACACTACGAAAGAAATCAAGCTCCACCGTATGCGTCGTCGGGTTGTGCGGAAAGCTCACCAGAATTGCCTTCGGCTTCTTGATCTCAGTCTTGTAAACATGCTCCAGACGATTCAAAAACTCATCCGGGCTATTCAGCGGCAGAATGCAGGGCGTCCCCTCGGCCATCGTCACACCATATTGATGGATCGGATAGCAGGGGTTCGGCAGCGCCACAACATCACCCGGCCCAATCACGGCAAACATCAAATGCGCCAGGCCTTCCTTGGCCCCAATCGTCGCAATCGCTTCCGTATTCGGATCGAGGTCAACGCCCCACTTCCGCTTGTAGCGTTCGGTAATGGCCAGCCGCAATTGCGGGATCCCCTTCGACACGCTATAGCGATGATTCTTCGGGTTCCGGGCCGCTTCAATCAACTTATTGACAATGATGCGCGGCGTTGGCCCATCGGGATTTCCCATTCCAAAGTCCACCACATCCTGCTGGTCTGCCCGCATTCTAGCCTTCATCTCATTGACGACGGCGAACACATAGGGGGGCAACTTGGCGATGCGGTAAAACTCTTCATTCGATAAAGACATTCTTACTATTGTAGAAAACGTCTCGCCTCAGGTTGCTACGATGACAATAATTCGATGCAAATTCGTAATCTAGTTGCTATTTCTCTGATCTGCGTCCTCAGCCTGCCCAGCCAGACGCCGCAGCCCAAACTGACGATCGAAACGATCATGCAAGGCCCTCGCTACAGTGGCTACGCTCCCTCGGGCCTCCGCTGGTCTGGCGACAGCCAGAAGCTCTACTTCAACTGGAAGCGCCACACCGATCCGATCCCCGCCCCCATGGACACCTACGTCGTCAACCGCGACGGCAGCAATCTGGTCAAGCTCACCGACACAGAAGCCCGCCTCGCCCCGCCAGAGAACTGCACCTACGATGAAGCCCGCAACAAATGCCTTTACACCATGTCGGGCGACCTCTGGCTATACGACTTCACAACCGACAAAACCAAACGCCTCACGGCCACCAGCGACATCGAATCCCAACCCCGCTTCCTCCCCGGCGCTAAAGAAATCGCCTACCAGCGCTCCAACAACCTCTTCATCCACTCCCTCACCGACGGCTCGATCGAACAGATCACCGACATCCGCACCGGCAAGCCCTCCCCTGACGAAGAAGAGCCCAAGCGCGACCCCAAGAAAGAACTCACCGCCCAGGAATTCTTGAAGCAAGAAGAGAAAGACCTCCTCGCCATCGTCAAGCAACGCAAAGAGCTCAAAGACGAAGCCCGCGCCCGCCGCCTCCGCGAGAACCCGCGAAAGCCCTACTACCTCCCCGCCCGCAACATCGCCTCAAGCCTCCGCCTCACTGCCGACAAGGCCCACGTCATCGCCATCCTGAACGAACAACCCGAAGGCGCCAAAACCGCCATCGTCCCCAACTACATCACCGAGTCTGCCTACACCGAAGACCTCACCGCCCGCACCAAAGTCGGCGACACGCAGGGCAAGTCCCGCCTCATCGTCATCGACACCAAAACAGGCGAAGCCAAACCGGTAGATCTGGGTCTCGGCGAAAAGCCCAAATCCACCCGCATCTTCAACCTCGTCCAATCCGAAGACGCAACCAAAGCCGTCTTCCTGCTCCGCTCAGACGACAACAAAGACCTCTGGCGCATGGCCCTCGATCCCGCTACAGCCAAGGCCCGCATCCTCACCCACGATCATGACGACGCCTGGATCGGCGGTCCCGGCATCTTCCGCATCGGCTTCCTCGGCAACCTGGTCTTCTACCAAAGCGAAGTCACCGGCTTCAGCCACCTCTACCTGCAACCCTTTGCCGGCGGCGACCCCAAGGCTCTGACCTCAGGCAACTACGAGGTAACCAACGTCGAGCAATCGAAAGACAAACTCCTCTTCTACATCACAACCAGCGAAGGCAGCCCTTACGAGCGCCACTTCTATTCGCTCGACCCCTCCAACGGCGTAAGAACCAAAATCACCACCGCCCCGGGCGAGCACAATGTCGTTCTATCGCGAGACGAAAACTGGATCGCCGACATCTACAGCTTCACCACCAAGCCCGACGAAGTCTACATCGGCGAGAAGAAAAGCGGCGCCAAACTCCAGCAGATAACAACCTCCCCTTCCCCCGAATTCCTGGCCCGCAAATGGACATAACCCGCAATCGTTGAGATCCCCGCCCGGGACGGCAAGAAGATCCCCGGCCATCTCATCAAACCAGCGGTATCAAGAAAAGGCGGCCCGGCAGTAATCTTCGTCCACGGAGCCGGCTACCTGCAAAACGTCCACCGTTGGTGGTCCAACTACTTCCGCGAATACATGTTCCACCACATCCTCTCCGCCTCCGGCTACACGGTCCTCGACATTGATTACCGTGCCAGTTCCGGCTACGGCAGAGACTGGCGCACCGGCATCTACCGCTTCATGGGAGGCAAAGATCTGGAAGACCATCTCGACGCCGCCAAATGGCTAGCCACGGCCCAGGGCGTAAACCCGAAAAAGATAGGAATCTACGGAGGCAGCTACGGCGGCTTCATCACCCTAATGGCCCTCTTCACCAGCCCCGACACCTTCGCCGCCGGAGCCGCCCTAAGGCCAGTAACAGACTGGGCCCACTACAACCACCCCTACACTTCAAACATCCTGAACGAACCCCAGAAGGACGCCGAAGCCTACCGCAAGAGCAGCCCGATCTATCACGCTCAGGGCCTGAAGAGCGCACTGTTAATTGCGCACGGAATGGTAGACGTAAACGTCCACTACCAGGACAGCGTACGACTAGCCCAGCGCCTGATCGAACTAGGCAAAGACAACTGGGAGCTAGCCAGCTACCCAGTAGAAGACCACGGCTTCGTAGAACCTACAAGCTGGACCGACGAATACCGCCGCATCTTCAAACTCTTCGAGAAGAACCTCAAATAGTCCCCAGAATCCAAGTGCCAAACGCAGAACAAGCCAGCAAAGAAGTCGCAGCCCGAATAGCGAAGGCTCAGAGCACTTCGGCAATCTTCTTGGATCTATCTGGCCTTGAGCTTCAAGAAATCCCGTCCGACGTCTTTAGATGCACTCAGCTTCAATCGCTGGATCTGCGCGACAACCGGATCTCGACTATCCCTGACTCCATTGCAAACCTTACCAGTCTCCAGGATCTCTTCCTCGAAAACAACCATCTGGAGGCGATGCCAGACTCCCTCACCAACTTGTCTAGTCTCCACTTTCTGGACATCCAGAATAATGAAATTGAATCAATTCCAGACTCCATCGGAAACCTATCTAAGCTCAGATTCCTGCATCTCCAAAACAATCAGATAAGGTCTATCCCCGGCTCCTTTGCCAATCTCGCACTGCTGGAGCGGCTTTATCTCGAAAACAACCAACTCAAAGTCATCCCCGATTTTTTGGGGAGTCTCTCCAATCTTCAAGTCCTCAACCTTGAAAACAATGAAATTGCAGTTATCCCTGATTCGTTGTCAAATCTCCACAATCTGGAGAGTCTTGACATCTCTAACAACCAATCCGTATTAGCCCCTCAAGCTCTAGTCGCTCTCCCTCGACTCAATCGTCTCAGCCTCGAAAACAACCAGATCTCCTCCATCTCTCAACCGATCACCAATCTCTCAAGACTCAGTCACCTCGATTTGCATGGCAACCAGATCAAAGAAATACCGGATGCCATCTATAAGCTCTCCAAGCTGGAGCACCTCGACCTGCGTGACAACCAGATAGAGATTGTCCCGGTCTCTCTTTCAAAACTCCCGAAGCTACAGCACCTTGACCTCTCCTCGAATGAGGTAGCAACAATTCCTGATTCACTTGCCTTCTTGAGCAAGCTC
>JAPKYY010000631.1 GCA_026394095.1 Acidobacteriota bacterium
TCGTCTGGGTGATCTGGACTGCAATTAAGGACCTGCCGGCAAGGCAAAGAGTTTCAGTTCAAGGAAAGGAATTGATGGCATGAGCAAAATCGACGTCTCAGTGATTCTGGTTGGCCTGAACACCCGTCAGTTCGTTTACAACTGCATCCAGTCTTTGATTGCATCGGCGTGGGGTGAGTATCGCTATGAGATTATCTACGTCGACAACGGATCGAAGGACGACAGCGTAGAAATGGTGCGACGGGAGTTTCCCGATGTAGTGCTGATCGCCAATGAGACGAACCGCCACTTTTGTCCGGCAGGCAACCAGGCCGCCCGGGCTGCCAGCGGCCGCTATCTGTTTCATCTCAACAACGACACAGTGGTGGAGCCAGACGCCATTGCCATGCTGGCCAAGTTTCTCGATTCAAAACCTGAAGCCGCAGCAGTAGGTTGCCGGCTACTGAATCCCGACGGGACCGACCAGTGGTCTGCGCGCCGTTTTCCGGAGTGGTACAACGGCTTGCTGGGGCGCAGGTCGGTATTGAGCAAGTTTTTCCCCCATGCGGGTATCGTTCGCAGCTATTTGTACAAAGACGAGATGGAAGGCAGCACGCCGTTTCAGGTGGATTGGACTCCGACGGTTGCGATGCTCATCCGCAAGGAAGACTATTGGGCTGTCGATGGGGTGCCGGAAGAATTGTATTACTGGCACGAGGCGGTTTTCTGTCTGCGGCTAGGCAAGCTTGGCCGGCAGATCTGGGTGGCCCCGGCGTCCCGCATCTGGCATTACGAAGGCCATGGCGGCGGTGTACGCACTTATGCAGTGCGGCGCTGGCACATCGAAAACTTCAGATATGGTGCCTACCGTTTGCATTGCGAGCGGTATGGCCTGAAAGACTGGAACCCCTCCAGTATGCTCACGGCCCTGTCTTTGAGGGCGCGAGCGGCAGTGCAGCTGACAATGCTGTGGCTTTCAGCCCGGATGGGGAAAACAGCATGATTTCAAACGCGAAATTCAAATTCAAATCCAATTCGAGTTCCAACCCCGAACTCGGAATTGTGCCAGGAGCAGGAAAAAATGAGTAAGCCAAATTACAAAGGTGCCATATTGGCCGCTGGGCGCGGCACGAGAATGCAGCCATTCAGCGAAGTGTTTCCCAAGCCACTGCTGCCTGTCTGCAACAAGCCGATGATCCAGCACCAGCTTGAATACATGGCTTCGCTCGGAATTAAAGAAGTTGTGGTGTTGATCGGGCACAAGGGCTACGAAATCGCAAAAACGATTGGCGATGGCAGCGCGTATGGAGTTGAAATCCGTTATGTCGAACAGGACCGCATGCTGGGCATCGGTCACGCTGTTGGCCTGTTGGAGCGGGAGATTGGAGACGATCCATTCCTGCTTCTGCTTGGTGACATTTACTTTGTTCCAGACCAGTTTGAACGCATTTTTTCTGCCTATGAAGCTCACCCGGGCGGCGCAGTTCTGGCTACCCGTGAAGAAAGCAATGTAAGCGCAATCCGCATGAACTTTGCCATCCTTCAGGATGCGGACGGCATGGTGACTCGAGTGATCGAGAAGCCCCGGCATACGCCGAACAGGCTCAAAGGTGTTGGGGTGTATTTGTTCAACCCTTCGATCTTCGATGCGATCCGGCGTACACCTCGAACCGCACTGCGGGACGAATACGAACTCACCGACGCAATTCAAGTGATGATCGAAGACGGACATCCGGTGCGGGTGGCAAATGTTATTGAACAAGACATCAATCTGACATCACCTGTTGATCTGCTGAGGGCCAACATGGTGCATGCCCGCCGGTCTGATCCTGCCGCTCGTATTGCCAATCCGGTGCAAATCCATACGGGTGCCCAAATCTACAACAGTGTTGTGGGCAGTGGGGTGGAGGTTGTAGAGCCGATTGCAATCTCGAATTCGCTTCTGTTTCCGCGCACCAAGGTGACATCAAAGGTTTCACTGGACCGTGTGATCGTGACCCCGCAGGGAGTGGTGGACTGCCGCCCCTTCATCGACGTAAGCGAACTGACCGGAGGCCTGGCGGCAAGCGCCACGGCATAGGCATAAGGAAATGAACGAAGCGATGCACAGAACGGTAGCAAAGGGTGGGTGGAAGCCCGCACTGTGCCTGCTCGTGCTTGCTCCTGCGGCTGGAGAGCTGATTACCAGCTCTGCACCTCCATTCGTGTTTTTCATTCCCTGGGTTTTCATGCTTTTTGCACTGCTCTACGGGTGCGGAGCAATCCTGGTTCGAGAGTTTGCAGTTCGATGGCAAACCGGTTGGACGGGAGTGCTCCTGATGGGCGCAGCTTACGGAATACTTGAGGAAGCGCTCGGGGCCAAATCGTTCTTTGATCCCCAATGGCGGGCCCTTGGCCCATTGGGGGTGCATGGCCGCTGGCTGGGGGTGAACTGGGTGTGGACTCTTGGCCTCACCTTCTTCCACTCAGTTTTATGCATAGGCCTTTCGATACTCACCGCCTC
>JAPKYY010000407.1 GCA_026394095.1 Acidobacteriota bacterium
AACCCATTTACCTTGCTCTTGACGTCATCAAGAGCCGACAGAAATATGATCGGAATGTCAACCGTATCCGGGTCAGACTTCAACTTGGCGCAGGTTTCAAATCCGCTTTCCCCAGGCATCACCACATCCAGCAAGATCAAGTCCGGATGAGCTTCAGCAGCGAGTGCTCGAGCAGATTCGCCGTTCTCGGCCGTGAGCGTGTCGAAACCTTCCACCCGCAGCAGGGTATCGAGCAGTTCAATGTTTGCTGGAGTATCGTCGACTATCAGAATCTTAAGCGGGGACGCGCTCATAAAGATCCTTATCGACAACAAACCCCTAAGCTTTGGTAAAGATTTCAAAAATCGAAATCAGCTAAAGAATCTATACCTATCTTCGATATGGGACTATTTCATCCCGTCGAAACGCTGCCATTTCGTCGAAGCCTCAACTACCGGATGCATGACGGCACCAGAGGCAACTTCATTGCAGTTGCGCGCCCTCCCACCCTCATCGGTCAACATCGCCCGGTGCAACGCACTTGAGGGCGGCCCAATCCGCACAGGCGAACAGCTTCCTCCTGAGCCAGGCAGGAATGGAAAATCCGGGCGCGGAGTATTTCCCGGAGCACGACGAACATGCCAGGTAACACCCCACGTGAAATGACGAAGATGCGTAAACCTCACCTGCGGATCGCGCATGCTCAACGTCGTGAGAAACGAAAGCGAAAGCTTGGCCTCATCAAGGCGATTCAATTTTCCCGTCTTCGGATTCCGAAACTCCAGAGCCAGTTCCCCTTCAGGGCTATCTCCAAAGTAAAAGGTAGGCAGGGTCCAAGGTAATGGCATAGCCATCTTTGATTCCTTGGTGCTATCCGCATCACCAGCACCGGTGTACCAAATCTGTCCGGCCTTTTCGGAATCCCGGCAAAGGTCTGTTCCCCGCGCGAGCGAATTACCGTAATTGACCAGCACCGAACCATCCGCAGCACTCGCCCCTTTGTAATAGGCCCAATTTGTCTCAGCAAGCTGAAGCTGAATAAAGCCAAACTTCCATCCGATCGGCAGCACTTCCCCATCCCGCGACGGACGCACCGTGATATTGGCATCTGCCTGAATATCGGAAGTCGCAAGAATCAGCGACTGCCCTCTGAGACTACTCGAAGTCCTGCCCGGTGGCTGTGAAAATCGAAGCGAAATGCCGGAATCATCAACAATCATCTTGTATTCAGGATCTCAGTTCTGCAGCATGACTCTGCCCAATATATTGAAGCAACGCGGCCCAGCCTCCCGCAAAAATGGTGTAAGCGAGAATCGATCTTGCGCCAAAGCTGATCGCCTGAGCCGTCAGCCCGCTCAGAGTAGGAATCCAGTTGAGCAGCGCAGCAGGCAATACTGTCATCGCCAGTAGAATGCCGAGGCAAACACCGATGTAGGATGGCGCGAGATTCACTCTCCATTTACCCGCAGCTGCACTAGGAAATAGCACAAGAATCCAAAGCAGTGGAATCACTATGGCTGCCACCACGTGAAAGCCCATCAGCGGTGTAAGAACAACTGCCGGAACGGCCCAAAGCCAGTTGCGCAGAACCCCAAGGCCATAAGCATCCAGTGCACTCCAGGCCAGCAGCAAAAAAATGGCAATCAACGCATTAGCCGCCACCATCACACTACTCGCCACACCCAGATTCAGCCAGTACCAGGCGATAGCACCAAGCAAAGCCTGCCCAACAAACTGCGCAGCAAATGGTTTCAGAAAAGCTTTCCAGTTCACGGCAGCACCTCGATCATGTTCGATTTTCCGGTACCCATTTGACCCGGTTGATACATCGGTTGAACCCGAGTCGGT
>JAPKYY010000283.1 GCA_026394095.1 Acidobacteriota bacterium
GCTCATGTCTCCGTCAAAACCTGCGTTGAGACTGGCGACGCCAGCGTGGTGGACGAAGGCGGTGTAATCGCTGCCGCTGCCGAGTGGCCCGGCCCGGAAGCCGCGCTGGTTGCTTGCCTCAAGCAGGCTTTTTCCACTTGCCGGGTCTGGATAGTCACGCATCCATTCTTCGACGAATTTCTCAAGCGAGGGACTCGCCTGAACACTCATCGCACCCCTCAGCGTAGTGTCGGAGTTGAAGTAGGCCACGGCATTTTTTGTCAACTCGTCGCGATGCTTTTCGACCCATTCGGTGGAACCGACCAAGCCGTACTCTTCACCGTCCCAAAGGGCAAAGACGATCGAGCGCTTCGGCTTCCAACCCTGCTGTACCGCCTTTGAAAGAATGCGGGCAGCCTCGAGAACACTCGCCGCACCACTGATGGGATCGGCCGCGCCGTTTACCCAGGCGTCGTGATGGTTGCCGTAGACGATATATTGATCCGGGTAGACAGTCCCTTGCAGGCGGGCCACGACATCGTGAACTTGCCTTGTGGCGTTATCGGCCTGCACCTTGAGGTGGACGACTGCCGGGCCGGCGCCGATGTGATAGGTGACTGGGATCGCGCCCTTCCAACTGGCTGGGGCGACCTCACCGTCAATTTGTTCAAGTATCGGCCGGGCGTCTTCCCACGAGATAGGCATCACCGGAATCTTCTGCATGGAGCGTGCGTCTTCCATCTTCAAACGCGGCGTACCAGGGATGCTGGGCTTACCAGGCGTTAGCGGATCGCCAGGATAGAGCGGCAGATCCATAACGCTGCCTCGCTGCACTCCGGGAGGAGGACGGTATGGCCCCTTGGGATAAATATCGCCCTGGAAGTATCCGTCGTCTCTGGGATCCGAATAAATAAGACAACCAACTGCACCGTTCTCAGCGGCTACCTTCGGCTTGATGCCCCGGAAGCTGCGACCGTAGCGAACCAGCACGATCTTGCCCCGGACATCAACACCCTTCAGCTTGAGGAAAGCATAGTCTTCGGGTAATCCGTAATTGGCGTAGACGGCCTGAGCCGTGATATCGCCATTGGCCGAATAGGCATTAAATGTCGGCAACTGATTCATGTCACTCGAGTCCGGGTCGTCCTTGACGATGGGCTCACGCAACTTGGCCGTGTATCGGACCGGGCTCAAGACTTCAAGCACTCTCTGGGTCGGGTAGGGAATCAGTGCGTCGAAGGTTTCGATGCGGGCCTCGAGGCCGAATTCCTTGAATTTCTCAAGGGCAAATTCAGCGACGGCACGCGAAGCGGGAGAGCCGGCGTGGTGGGGCTCGCTTGCCATACGAGTCATGAACTCGCGAATTTTGTTTGATTCAGCTGTGGCGCGCAGACGCTGTTCAAAGGGTGCGCGGGCCTTGGCCTCGTCATCCGGGAATCCACGAATCGAATCAGCTGCAAACGCCTGCCGCGAGAGCAGACAAACCAACGAGAGAGAGAGAACCTTCATGCTTTATGCTTTGCCTAAGGCCGAATTCAGGAAGCCGGTAAACTCTTTCACGTCCTTGGTCAGGCCCGGGAAACTGCTCACCACTTTCTGATCGGTATTAAACACAGCATAGTAGGGTATGCCCACGGTCTGGAAGAGGCCTTCCTGCATTTTCTGGAAGGCAACGCTTTTGGGGTCGTCCAGTTCGTCGGTGTAAAGCTCTACCAGGACGAACTTTTCCATCGCCTCTTTTACTTCTGGCTTGGGGAACATGTTCGCTTTCATCCAGTGGCAGTTGGTGCAGGCGACACCGGTGAAGTTCACAAAAACAAGCTTGTTTTCGGCCTTGGCTTTGGCGATCGCGCCTTCAAGATCGTTCTTCATCCAGGCCAGTTTCGCTTCGCCGCTGCCCTTGCCAAAGAGGCTGGCATTTTCTTTTACCAGCGGGATGTAGGCTTCAAGTTCGCCGAGATTGGCACCGAACATTCCAGGAATCAGTGAAAGTGCAAAGGCCAAAAAGAGGGTCCCGGTCAAGGCGCGTCCTACCCCAAGGGTTTCTCCAACCTTGATGCCGTCCATCGGCAGTTTGCCCAGAAGGTAGAGCCCAGGCAGGGCAAAGAGGACCACCCATAAGGCGAGGAATCTCTCGCGGGTCAGGAATTCCCAGTGCAGTACAGCGTCAACGTTGCTGAGGTATTTCAACATCGCGGCCAGAATCAGGAAGCCCATAACAACTTTGACGCGGATCATCCAGTTGCCCGCGCGCGGAAGGCCCTTGAGTACACCGGGGAAGAGCGCGAGAAAGAAGAAGGGAAGGGAAAGCCCGAAGCTGAAGGCCATCATGCCGAGCGTCGGCTGCAGCTTGTCGCCAGTGATCGATGCTGCCAGGAGAGTTCCGACAAAGGGTCCTACACAGGCGAAACTGGTGAGTGAGAAAGTCAATCCCATCAGGAGCGTGCCGGCCACGCCGCCGCCTTCGCTGGCTGAGTTGAGCTTGGTGAGCAGGCCCGAGGGCAAAGTGATTTCGTAAGCGCCAAGCAGGCTTAAAGCCAGGGCAAAGAAGATGACGCAGATGAAGCCGTTGACATAAACGTTGGAGCCGATTGAGGTAACTCCCGCCGTGCCCAATGCGGCTGTGAGAACAAAACCGATAGCTGTAAAGAGCACGACGATTCCGAGGCAAAAGGTGATTGCATCGGCGACGATTCGGGCCTTGGAGGCTCCCTGCTTGGTGAGGAAAAAGCTCATCGTAATCGGGATCATCGGGAATACGCAGGGCGTAAGCACTGAGGCCAGGCCAAAGCCGAATGCCAGCAACAGAAATTCGCCCAGAGATTGTTTCGGAGCCGCAGGAGCAGGCGCAGCACTGTTCGTGTTTACTGGAGGCGCAGTGAAGTTGAAGTTGGCATCAAAGCTCACCTGCTTCTTGCGAGGCGGCAGACACTGCTTGTCGTCGCAGGCCTGATAGCGCACCTCAACGACGAGATCGGCTGCATTGGCCGGAATGTCTTTGATCGCTTTGGCAACGAGGGTGAATTCTACTGCGCCGTCGAAGGTCTCTGTATCGGACCCAAAGTTCACGTCGCGTTTGCGAATCGGTGCAGGCTGATCTACTCGCACTACTTCGTAGGGTGCCCCTTCGAGAGCCTGGATTTTAGTTGGCTTGGGAGGTGGCGGAGTGGTCAGCGAATAGAGGTGCCAGTGCTCGTCGAGTTTGGCTCGCACCGGGATCTTGAATTCAGATCCGGCTTTGGTTTCGGGGATGGGCCCTAGTGCCCACTGGATGGGATCCAGTTTTTGAGCCGAAAGGCTGAGCAAGCTGACTGCAAACAGGAGAACGACACGACGCATATTTTTCTATTGTCTCGCAAGCGAGAAGAGTTACGCCGATGCAGCAGATTCGTTCAGGCTGGCAAGGCCTTCTTCGATCTTTTCGTTGACGCGATTGGTGGAATACTCGGCGGCAACCCGGATTGCGTTCTTGATTGCATTCGCATTCGAGCGGCCGTGGCAGATGATGCAAACGCCCTTGACGCCCAATAGCGGGGCCCCTCCGAATTCGGAGTAATCCGTGCGTTTCTTTAGATCGGTAAACGCGTTCTTGGCCAGAGCTGCACCTACCTGGCGAGTGATTGTGGAATTGAGGCTTTCCTTCAGCATGTGCTTGAAGACTTCAACCAGGCCTTCGCTCACCTTGAGCGCCACATTGCCGATAAAGCCATCGCAAACAATGACGTCGGCCAGGCCTGTGTATAAATCACGACCCTCGACGTTGCCGATAAAGTGAATCGGGAGTTGCTTGAGCAACGGGGTCGTCGCGTGAGTGAGTGCGTTGCCTTTGTGTTCTTCTTCGCCGATCGAAAGCAGGCCAACGCGTGGACGGTGGACGCTAAAAATCGCACGACTATAGATGTTGCCCATAAAGGCGAACTGGGCGAGCATTTCGGCGGTGGCATCAACGTTTGCGCCAACGTCTACCAGAACAGTAGGCGTGCCCTTGAGGGTAGGGAATGCGGTGGCCAGGGCAGGGCGCGAGACACCGCGGATCATCCCCTGCACCATCTTCGAGGTTGCCATTACAGCACCGGTGTTCCCGGCAGATACAATTCCAGCTGCGTGACCATCACGGACAAGACGAGCAGCCACGCGGATAGAAGAATCCTTCTTGGTCCGCATGGCTTTGGCTGCAGAATCCTCCATCGTGATCACTTCACTGGCGTGAGTGATGGTGATGGGCAAATTCTGCCATTTCCCGTGTTGATCGAGTTCATCGCGGATAATCTGCTCGCGACCGACCAGATTGACGGCTACGTTCAGACTCCGCACGGCGCGAAGGGCGCCTTCCACTTCGCTCTTGGGGGCATGATCGCCGCCCATGGCGTCGACGGCAATGGTAATCATTTACCGTTGGTCAGTGGCTTAATACTTTTCGACTTCTAGGACAGCGCGGCCCTTGTAGAATCCGCAAGCGGGGCAGGCGCGGTGGGGCAGCTTGGAGGCGCCGCAATTGGAGCATTCGCTACCGATGGCACGGGTCAGGCCATCATGGGCACGACGGGTGGAGGTGCGGCGCTTCGAGTGACGGCGTTTCGGATTAGGCATTTCAGTTTCCTTCTACTTATTTCTTCAATTTCAAATCTTGTAGCGCGGTCCAGCGGGGATCA
>JAPKYY010000472.1 GCA_026394095.1 Acidobacteriota bacterium
CTGCTGTTAACGCTCGCGCTACCAGTGTGATTTCGCTGTTTATGAGTGTCGGTGTTAGCCATATCGATACGTTTGACCCGAAGCCGGCGCTGAAGAAGTATGCCGGGCAGCCGCTGACGGGGCGGGGCGAGGTGGTGGTGCGGCAGGGGCATCCGGGGCCGTTGATGCCGTCGCCGTTTGAGTTTCACAGGCATGGGCAGAGCGGGCTTGAGGTGTCAGAGTTGTTTCCGAAGATGGGGTCTCATGCGGATGAGTTTGCTTTGTTGCGGAGTGTGTATTCAAAATCGAATGACCATGTGCAGGCGCACTTTGCGATCTCGACGGGGATGATCCGGATGGGTTTTCCGAGTTTGGGCTCGTGGGTGAGTTATGGGTTGGGGACGGAGAATAAGAATCTGCCGGCGTTTGTGGTTTTGTATGACGCTCATGGGGCTCCGTTTGGGGGGCCTGCTAACTGGAGTGCGGGATTTATGCCGGCGACTTATCAAGGGACGGTGTTTAAAGCTAGCGGGACGCCGATTGTGGATCTGAAAGCGGGGTCGCCGGGGCAGCGAGAGCGGCTTGATTTATTGCGGGAACTGAATGAGATGGATGCGGCGGCGCATCCGGGGAATTCGGAGCTGGCGGCTCGAATTGAGTCTTATGAGCTGGCTTACCGGATGCAGGGGGTGGCACCGGAGGCGGTGGATGTGTCACTGGAGAGTGAGGCTACTCGCAAGCTTTACGGAATTGATAATCCTGTTACGGAGCCTTTTGCGCGACAGTGCATTATGGCGCGGCGGCTGATTGAGCGCGGGGTGCGGATGGTGCAGCTTTATCACGGTGGACTGGGGAATCAGAACACCGATACGTGGGATGCGCATGAGGATGTGCGGGGGAACCATACGAAGCATGCGGCTGAGGTGGATCAGCCGATTCATGCGTTGCTGACAGATTTGAAGGCGCGGGGGCTGCTCGATACGACGCTGGTGACTTGGCAGGGGGAGTTTGGGCGGATGCCGATATCGCAGCGCGGGATGGGGCGGGATCATAATCCGGGTGCGATGTCGATGTGGATGGCTGGGGCGAAGATCAAGGGCGGTCAGGTGATCGGGTCGAGCGATGAGTTTGGGTATAAGGCAGAAGAGCAGCCGATTTCGATTCACGATCTCCATGCGACTATGTTGCATTTGCTGGGGCTTGATCATACGAGGTTGACTTATCGATTTAATGGGCGGGATATGCGGTTGACGGATGTTTACGGGGAACGGATTCCACAAATTTAAGGATGAACACTATGAGACCACTTGCACTACTGTTGTTGAGCCTTGGCATTCTGGGAGCGCAGGAAGCGCCGCCTGATAAGCCCGGGAGGATCTTCAATACCGTGAAGTTGAAGCTTGCTGCGGGGAAGCAGGTGGTTGGCGGGACTGTGAGTATCCCGAATATCGATACTTATTGTGCGATGGCAAATTCCGGGTATGACTTTACCTGGATCGAGATGCAGCATAGCCCGATGACTTATCAGGATGTGGCCAATATGATTCTGGCTTGCAAGGGGGCATCGGCCATGCCGTTTATTCGGGTGCCGGATGCGACGGAGGGGGATATCCAGAAGGCTGTGGATATGGGCGCTGCGGGGATTATTATTCCGATGGTGGAGGATTTGCAGAAGGTGCGGAATGCGATCAAGTTTGCGAAGTATCCGCCGGTTGGGAAGCGCAGCCAGGGTGGCGGGAACTACGGGAAGATCTGGGGTGCGGATTACCGGAAGATCGCCAATGAGAACATCATGATTGTGGCGATGATTGAGTCTCCGGCTGGGGTGAAGCTGGCGGCGGAGATGGCGGCAATTCCGGGGGTGGATGTGGTGTTTATCGCCAGTACGGATTTGAGTTCGTTTACTGGTTTGCCGCAGGGGGACCCGAAGTATGAGGCACTGGTGTCGAAGGTTAAGGATGCAGTGCTGACGGCGGGCAAGAAGGTGGCGGGACCGGTGGCTTGGAAGGGGACTCGTGAGGGTTATAGTTTCTTTCAGGCGCCTGGTGAGACGACGCTGCTGGTGGAGGGGATCAAGTTGAGCCTCGGTGGAGCTGTCGGTGGTGAGAAGAAGGGTGTTGCTCCGACGGAGGGTGCGGAGAAGCACTAGGTGTGTGTTGTGCCTCGGCTATGCCGCCGTTCGTGGTTTGTAGCGCTCAACCCGGATTTGGTCTGAATTCTTGAGTGCGGCGGCAAGGTCGAAGGCGGTTTGCATGCGGAGCCAAGTGTCTGGCGTGCTGCCGAAGGCTTTGGATAGGCGAATGGCCATCTCAGGGGAGATTGCCGACTTTTCATTAACGATATTGTTCAGAGCCTGGCGCGTCACACCCAAAAGTTTTGCAGCGGCGGTGACGGAGAGTTCGAGGGGCTCAAGGCAGTCCAATCTGACAATGCGGCCGGGGTGGACGGGGTTTTTCATTGGCATGGAGTTCTACTTGTCGAGCAAGATTGCTGGTTCCCAGTGAGCGCTTTTCAGTGCTTGGCGACTGGTTCAGAGACTGGCTTGTCTTTGTCCTTTAGCATCATGACCAGGAATTTTGCGGGGGCTGTGGTGCTGGCGTTTTTTGAGGTGACGTGGATGTCGGAGGGCTTTTCGTAGAAGGTTCCGCCTGGGCCGAGTTCTTTGGGTTCTCCGCCTGCTACCTGCATCACTACGGAGCCTTCGAGGACGTAGACGAAGACGTGCGAATGGTGTCGGTGGGCGGAGGAGGACTGGCCGGGGGCGTATGTCACCGTGAGCATTGTGACTTCTTTGCACTTGAATTCCGGGATGTCTTTGGTGAGGAGCGTCGCTACGGCAGGTGCCTGAGCCTGGATGCAA
>JAPKYY010000051.1 GCA_026394095.1 Acidobacteriota bacterium
GATGGCAGCTACAAGCAGGAAGAAACTCCGCGCTACAACGGTCGTGATGTCGCAGTCGTCAGAGCGCAACAGATTGGTGCCACTGTCGTGCTCGGAAGTGCCACCCCATCGCTTGAAACTCGTCACAATGCAGATCGTGAGAAGTATCAGCGGCTTCTGTTACCCGACCGGATCGAGCAGCGGCCGATGCCTGCTGTCGAGATTATTGATCTTCGGCAGGAGTTTCTTGAGACTAAGAAAAACTCGCTGTTCTCACGCCGATTGATTGAAGCTGTGAGAGAGAAACTCGCAATCGGAGAGCAGACGATGCTGATGATGAATCGGCGGGGCTTCTCCAGCTTTGTCGCCTGCCGTAGCTGCGGCTACAAAGTGGAATGCGTCAACTGCTCGGTAACCCTTACTTTCCATCGTAAAGACCGTCGTCTGCTTTGCCACTATTGCGGCTATGCAGAGAAGGTTCCGCAGGTATGCGTGAAATGTGAAAGCGAGCACATCCAGTTCATTGGAAGCGGCAGCGAAAAGATCGAAGAAGATCTTCGTGAGGCTTTTCCCGATGCCCGAATCGCGCGAATGGATCGCGACACAATCAACTCCAAGGGCGACTACGAGCAAATTCTCAATGGCTTCCGCGAGGGCAGCTTCGATATCCTTGTGGGCACCCAAATGATTGCCAAGGGCCATGACATTCCAAACGTAACTCTAGTGGGCATTGTGAATGCAGACATCGGCCTTGGCATGCCAGACTTTCGCGCGGCCGAAAGAACCTTTCAACTCCTGACTCAAGCCGCGGGCCGGGCCGGCCGGGGCGGACTACCGGGCACCGTGATTCTTCAAACGATCAATCCAGAGCACTATGCAGTTCGCTTTAGCGCCGTGCAGGACTACGAGCTCTTCTACGCAAAAGAACTGCATTTCCGCAAGGTGATGCGATATCCGCCATTTGCCTCTCTGGCCAACATCGTCTTTCGCAGTGAACGTCAGGAAGAGGCCTTGCGGATGAGTGGAGAGATTGGTGAATTGCTCAAGGAGGAGAAGGAGGGCGTCCGGATTCTTGGCCCTGCCGAGGCACCAGTGCCGCGTGTCAACAAGGAATTCCGCTACCAGATGCTGGTGAAGGCTGCACAGCGCAAGCGTCTTTCGGAGATCCTCGAGCGAGTCCGCCAGCTTGCCCTCGATCGAAACTGGCCAGCCACGGCACTTGTGATTGATGTTGATCCGTTAAACCTTCTCTAAAGGCAGAGCTGATGCAAGAGATCGCAGGACTAAGAAAACTACTGCTGGCCAATCTGCTGGACACGATGCGCACTTTTGCTCTGGTACGCGACACGGCGGAGATATGGGAAGAGGATGGATTGCTCTGCATCTATTCTGGTCTTCCTGGAGCGATTTTCAATTCCGTCTTGCTAACCCGGCCGGTTGCAACTGAAGAAGAACTGAAGATCAAGTTCGACTACGTGCGTGCTCTTTACAAGAGTCGCCGCGCACGCTGGAGTCTCTGGCTTGTAGAAGATCTGGTGCCCGCAAAACTGCTGGACAAGATGGGGCAGTTGGTGGACCGGTATGGTCTAAAGCTTGTCTCTCGGGGGACAGGGATGTATGCTCCCGAGTTGATACTTCCATCGAGAACCTTACCGAAACTGGATATTCGTCCGGTGAGTGCGCCAGCCACACGCTTTGATTTTTGTTACGTAATGGCGGTGGCCTTCAAGACACCGCTCAATACATTTCTCGATGTCTATCACACGGTCGAATATTGGCGCAGCCCGATGCGCGGTTTCGTTGCCTATTCAGCCAATCGCCCCGTTGCGACTGCATGCGTGATGCCAGCGCACGGCGTGCTTGGTGTCTACGGTGTTTCCGTACTACCTGACGTTCAACGCAAAGGCATTGGAGAGCGCACTGTCCGCTACGCTTTGGCTCAAGTCTCGACTGAGGCCGGGCTTGAGGCGAGCGTGCTTGAGTCGAGCGAAATCGCTCTTTCTCTTTACCGCCGAATGGGCTACCAGAAGATCACCGGTTTGAGCATTTACAACGAGACCCGCTGAGAGCGCTACAATATGGCGGTGGGCTCGTTGCGGATGAGCCTGCGGATAAACAGGAATTCGATGCAGAAGAGCAATACGAAAGCGGCGGCGGCCAAGTCGTCCACCAAGCCAGCGGCGAGCACCCCGGAACCATCAGCGCAACAGAAATCTTTTGACGCAGCAATGCAGGCGTTTCATATGCGTGACTTTGCCAAGGCCACGAAGCTTTTTGAAGCTTCCCTTGAGGGCCCGGTCAAGGAAATCGGTTACGCAGCGAAGCAGCACATTTTGATGTGCCAGCAAAGGCTGGCCAAATCGAACGTCAAATTTGAATCGGCTGAAGACCTCTACAACTACGGCATTAGCCAGATGAACAAGCGCGATGCTGACGGCGCACAGGCGAGTTTTGAAAAAGCGCTCAAACAGGAAGACGCAGATTACATTCACTATGCTCTGGCTCTGGTGCTTGGGCTGAAGCAGGATATCGCAGGTGCTGCTACGCACCTCAAGCGTGCCATTGAGATTGCACCCAAAAACCGCGTAGCCGCGCATAACGATCCCGATTTTGCCGAGCTGATGCAGCATGCTCCAATCCGGGAGTTGTTGAGCTCCTCGAATTAGACCGCGATGATTGCCCCTCCTCCCGGCTACCGTGATTCTGCCGGGCCACTTAGGGTTGTTTCGATTGGCGGCGGTACAGGGCTCTCAACCCGCAAAGGGTTGGTTGATATCTGTGCGATTGTCACCGTCACTGACGATGGTGGTTCTTCGGGCCGTCTCCGCCGCGACTTCGATATTCTACCCCCCGGAGATATTCGAAATTGCATGGTTGCACTGAGTGAGCATGAAGCTCTTCTGTCGCAACTCTTTCAATATCGCTTTGACTCTGGCCGCGGCCTCAAAGGCCATAGCTTTGGCAATCTTTTTCTCACTGCCCTGACACACGTCACTGGTGACTTTCCGCGCGCCGTGCGCGTCTCGAGCGAAGTGCTCGCCATCTATGGCCGTATCTATCCTTCGACTAGCCAGAATGTTGGCTTGCGGGCTGTTATGCAGGATGGCAGTATCGTGGAAGGCGAGACAAAGATCAGCCGGAGCAGGAAGCGCATCCATCGTCTGGAATTGAGCCAGGGACGCGTAAAGCCCCTTCGCGATGCCCTCGATGCAATTGCCGGTGCTGATTTGATTACGATCGGGCCCGGCAGCCTCTACACCAGCGTTATTCCGAATTTGCTGGTAGACGGCATTGGTGCGGCACTGCGTAAATCCAAAGCTGTGAAGGCTTATTTCACCAACCTGATGTGGCAGCCCTGGGAAACCATGTCCTATTCTGCTGCCGATCACGTTCAGGCAATTCACGACCAT
>JAPKYY010000978.1 GCA_026394095.1 Acidobacteriota bacterium
CGTCCCCGACGAGCCATAGCCTGGTCGAGCGATCACGTGCAATTAGTTCTGCAGTCAAACGAAGAAGGAATTTGTGGTTCTTTTCAGGAACCAGACGGCCGACGTGTATCAAAGTGAAACGTGAGGGATCCCGATCTGAGTGGGCATCCAGGATTGGGCTAAAGTTGGTTCCGCAGGGGACTAATTTCACTCCGGCTGACTGTGGACCAAAGAGGTCCTCCGCTGCGCCATTGCTTACAGCGAGCTTCACGTTTGCCAGCGATTGGAGCAAGACTTGGGAAGTCTGGAGGTAGGCGCGCCTTAGGGGCGAGAATTCCATGGATTTGCAACGGAAATCGGCATGGCTTTGGGCAATCCTGAGTTTGACGCCATGGAATGCGGCAATAGCGAGGTGGAAAACGCTAGCGTGATGATTGTGACAATGCACAATGTCAAAGGGGCCCACTCTTTTGAGGAGACGGGAAAAAGCAGCAGCCGCCGCTGCAGATTGTTTTGGGGGAGGACAGAAATGGACCCGGGCACCGAGAGCCAGGAGACCAGGTGCCAGGGATCCGAAATCCTGTTCTTCGAGAGCAAAGTGAAAGTCTGGCCGGGAGGAAACCGGCCATGCACGGAAGAGGCGATCGAGCCAACACTCAATACCGCCTGGATTCAATTGACGCAATACATGGAGCACTTTCATCGGAGTGGCTCCACAACCCGCTGGTCTGATGTCGCCAGGAAGAGAAAGCTCACTAGGAGCGTAATGGCACCAGTTGCAGCAATCGTCAGGGCAGCACCGGAGTGTCCCCAATTCGGGATGAGCCAGAAACTGCCTGCCGTGCTGGCGAGCAAAATCGAAACGCCGACCCAGAGCAATTCGTTATACAGGCGCTTGGCTGTGAGGGCAAAGCCAATCATGGCCGCAGGCCAGACAGTTAGTTGAGCAAGCCCGAGAGCAAAGAGAGTCTCGTGGGCCCTCTGCGTTGCCACAAGGCCAAGGAGATCGAACAGGAGAGGCTCAATCACCTGCTCGGCGGCAAAAGCAATACTGGCGCCCAAAAGAGGAATGGTGGACCAGATCGCAATCCTGCCAGTAGTGGCGCTTGCTAGTTGTGGAAGGAGGCTTTGCCCGAAGGAGGTGGAAAGTAGCACTCCGACCTGAAGCAGGACTGACAGCGTGGCAAAAAGGCCCAGAGTCGCTGAATCCGAATTGTGCTCAAGGAATATGCGGGGAATACTGGAGCTGCTTGTTTGAAGGAAGAGCACGAGACCGAGGACAAAGCCTCGGCGGAGAACCGGCGACAAAGCAGGCCAATGGAGCGTGAGCTTCAGCGGGACCAGTCGCCAATCAAAGGCGAGCAAGAGGATGAAGCTAAAAGCAATGAAGAGCATTGCCGCGAGAATTGGCGTAGGAGCAAGCCAGATAGCCAGAACGAGGCCCATAGCCCGGAGCCCCTGACTCAATGCGGCCCGCGACATTTTCCCGGAGCGCTGCAGGTCGGCCTGGAAGATTTCGGCCCAGGAATCGAGAAGGCGCGCCGCCATCCAGAGGCCGGCCAGAGGCGTGAGGGCGATCGAGAGGCCGAAAACGAGCAGCGAAGCCGGCAGGGTAACGATCGCCCGCAAGCTGGCAGTGATCGACAACGGAAGTTCCTCGGTGGGGTGAGTGAGTATCAGTGCCTTCAGTTGAAAGTTGAGCAACTGAGCCAATGGCGCCGTAACGGCAAAAGCGTAAGCGAATTGACCAGCAGCTTCAAGGCCATGCCAGCGGGTAAGCATCATCAAAGCGAGAAATGGACCGGCAGCCTGGGCAATGTTTGCAGTCGCTACCCAGGCTGTGTCGTGCCACCAGCGGCTTTGGCGATCTGGCATACGGGCCATGGCACCTGAGATGGTCAGGGACATAAGGATCAGCTACGTTCTTTATCGGCGTAGTATTTGCCGTAATAGCCGTAGTAGCTGTAGCTTTCGCTCATGGACTTGTTCACTTGATTGAGAACCAGCCCAAGGGTGTTGGCTCGCAACCGGGAGAGCATCTCAAGAACGCTGGCCACCTGCTTGCGCGAAGTGCTGCCGGCACGAGCAACAACGATGACTCCGTCGACGCTGATTGCCATCTCGAGAGGCTCAGCAAAGCCAAGCAAGGGCGGTGCATCAAGAACGATGAGCTGATAGTGATCAAGCAAATCTTCTACAATTTTGTCCATGCGCCCCTGGAGCCAATCGTCCGGGCGGCGGGTTGGACTGCCGGCGGTAAGGATAGAAAGCTTGTCACAGGCGCCTGAAGGTTGGATCAGGTCGCTGAGTTGCCCCTTGCCCTGAAGGTAACCACCTAAACCAAGGTTGTTCTCGATGCCAAAGCGGCGATGGACACTGGGCTTCCGCATGTCGCCGTCGATCAGGAGAGTTTTTGAGCCCTGCAGGGCGTGAGTCAGCGCCAGGTGTGCGGCAACCGTTGACTTGCCTTCAGCGGGCTGAGCACTGGTAACCAACAGGGACCTGAAATTGCGATCGAAGTTGGTGAGCAGGATTGCATTGCGGAGAGTACGGATCGATTCTTCGTAACCTCCCAGAGTTTTGTAGCCATCACCGGAGGACTTTATTAGTGCGTCGCCAGAATCTGCCGCTTTTGCCAGGCCAATGCTATGACGCCAGGTCTTAACCTCAGGTAGGCTGCCGAGGACTTCGACGCCAAGCGAGTTTTTCACTTGTTCGGGATCTCGCAGCGTATCGTCTAGGGCATCGACGGCAAGGGCCCCAACGACGGCAAGGATGATGGAGAAGATAAAGGCGAGGAGTGTGTTGAGCAACAGATTAGGGGAAACCGGTTCGAGTGGAGTTCGGGCCAGATCGGCAATCCGAATGGCGCTGTTCTGAAAGCTCGAATTGATGCCTGCTTCTTTGATCTTGCGAACAAGTTCTTCGTACAGTTTTTTGTCGGCTTCGGCTTCACGGCGAAGGTTGAGGTAATCGAAACTTCTCGAATTCAGTTGATCCAGTTCGGTTTTGGCATCCTTGACCTGACGCTCGAGCATGCGCTCGCGGTTCAGTGCCTGTTCATATTCCACATTCACGCCCTGCTGAATATTGGTGTTCATCAAGCCCAGCTGACGCTCCAGTTCGGTAACCTGCGCTTGCGAGCGGCGGTGCTCCGGGTGGTTTTCGCCATAGTGGGCTTGCACTTCAGACAGTTTTTGACGGGCTTCACTGAGGCGCTCGTCCAGCTTTCGCATGGTATCCCCTTGAGAGGACACTTGAGCTGCGGCCGTTGAACCACTCTCAACACTACGCCATGCGGCTTCTTTTTTGACCCGGTCGGCCTGTGCTGCCGTAAACTCCTGGTTAATCTGCAGCAGTCTGGCGGAAATGATATTAGTCTTGTCCTCTGGATTAATCACGTTGAGGTCCCGTTCAAAGCGGGCAAG
>JAPKYY010000513.1 GCA_026394095.1 Acidobacteriota bacterium
CTTCAATATGATCCTGACTACCCCTACTCTCACTATTTGAGTGGGTTGATTTACGCGACGCAAGCCCAGGCCACCGGCTCTCTCGAAACCCTCGCCGTTGCACGCAAACACTTCCAACGTATGCTCACCCTCAATCCCGACATGGACGAAGCCAAGAGCGTCAAGACCATGCTTGGAAGCTTCGACCAAGCCCTCGCCGCCAGCCGCTAAAGTTCAGTCCTTGTGATACCAATAGAGGAATATGAAACGGCTCAGTATTGCGCTGCTATTGGGTATCTCCACTCTCTGGACACAGACCTCAAACAGTAGGCGTGAATTCTGGTCGTTCCGCTCGCCGGTCAAAGTCCCTGGCAAATCGATTGATGAGTTCCTGCAGGCAAAACTCAAAGCAAAAGGCCTGAGCCCGAATCCGAGAGCCGATCAGCGCACGCTCATCCGCCGGCTGCACTTCGATCTGACTGGATTGCCACCTCAGCCAGAAGACTACAAACGAAGTTATGAAGATACCGTTGAGCACCTGCTGGCCTCACCACACTATGCGGAGCGTTGGGCTCGCCACTGGCTGGATGTCGTTCGCTTTGGGGAAACAGACGGCGGAGAGCATAACTATGAGCGGATGCATGCCTGGCCTTATCGTGATTACGTTATCGACGCCTTCCGCACTGACAAACCCTACACACAGTTCATCCGCGAGCAAATTGCCGGAGATCTGATCGAACCTGAAAATCCCAAAATGATTGCCGCCACGGGCTTTCTTGTGGCCGGCCCCTGGGATCAGGTGAGTGCAGAGTTGAATAAGGACAAGCTGCTTGCTGCTGCTGCCCGGGTAGACGAACTCGACGACATGGCAACAACTACCTTCCATACATTTCAGGCCTTAACTGTAAATTGCGCCCGTTGCCATGACCACAAATTCGACCCGATCCCGAGCAAAGACTTCTACCGGCTCACGGCCGTGTACGGGGGCGTTACCTTTGGCACTCGCCGTGTGGCTAAGGACGAGACAATCAAGGCCTACGATGCGCAAACCAAGCCGATTCGTGACCGCCTGAACGCGACAAACCAGAAGCTTGCCGATATCGAAGACCCGGTGCGCACTGCAATGTTGCTCGAGCGTTACCGCGCCTTTGATCAGCAGCGAATCTCGGCTCCAAGACGCATGCCGCTGAACGCAATCTGGAATCGCAACGCATTCCCTTCGGAAAAAGCCACAAAGCTTCGACTGGTGATCACCAATCACCAAAGTGACCGGCCGCGACTGGAGCATCTCGAATTGCAACCGGCCGGCATCACACTTGAAAACTGGACAGGCAGTGCAAAGGCCAGCGAGGATGCGCCCGTCTTCATCGAGATTGCTAATCCTGAGGCCAAAGCCATCGACAAGATCGTCTGGTGGACCGATCAGAAGACCGGGCGCAATACAGGAATGCCGAGGGTCTTTCGCCTCGAGGCATCGAGCGATGGCCAGACCTGGCAGACTCTCTGCTCGTCGCTCGATCACGTAAGAGATTTGGAACTCGATCTGCCACGAGTGAGCGAAGCCGAACTGGTAGCAAAACTGGGGATAGAGAGGGCGAATCAAAGAGCAGCCCTCCAGCAGGAGCGCAAGCGAATCGAAACCGAACTTACTGCCATACCAGAACCCATGCGTCTTTACGCCGCGAAGCCTCATTCGATGGACAAAGCGTTTTTGCTCGACCGGGGCAGCGTGGCCAAACCAATTGAAGAAGTCAGCCCGGGAGCACTTAGTGCCGTGCGACAGATCGACCCGAACCTCGGCCTATCCAATACTGCCAGCGACAGTGAGCGCCGCCTGGCGCTCGCCAACTGGATCGCAAACGACAAGAATCCGCTTACCGCTCGCGTGCTTGTAAACCGTATCTGGTACAACCATTTCGGCAATGGAATCGTCAACACTCCAAGCGATTTCGGACTCAATGGGGACCGACCTTCACACCCGGAACTCCTCGACTGGCTTGCTGTATCTTTCATGGAAAACGGTTGGAGCATCAAGTGGCTGCACCGTCAGATTCTTCTATCAGAAGCCTACCGGCAAAGCTCTGCGATGAACGAGCAGGCCTTTGCTGCAGACGGGGACAATCGCCTGCTCTGGCGCATGCCGCTGAAGCGAATGGATGCAGAAATGCTTCGCGACTCCATCCTTCACGCCAGTGGGCAGCTTCGCCTCGACCCGATTGGCGGCCCGAGCTTCTTTCTGCAAAAGAAGAAAGAACGAGGAGCTTTCATCTATGAAACTCTCGACAACGATGGGCCGGAAGTTTGGCGCCGGGCTATTTACCGTTTCGTGGTTCGCGGCGGCGAAAGAATCATGATGGATAGTTTCGATTGTCCTGACCCTTCGGTTGCCACGCCGCAACGAAGTGTCTCAAACACGCCAGTGCAGGCGCTCACGCTGCTCAACAACGATTTTGTTCTCAGGCAGGCCGGCTTGTTTGCGGAGCGCCTCAAGAAAGAAGCCGGTGGCAAGGCAGCGGATCAGATCCGCCGCGCCTACCAGTTGCTCTATGGGCGCGAGCCCAACGCGGTAGAGCTGAAGCTTGGGAGTGAATTCCTTACCAGCCAGCCGCTTCCCATCTACACCCGAGCTTTATTTAACGCAAACGAGTTTGTCTATGTCCCATAAAAATTGCCAATCGCAGACTTCGCCCCTTACGCGCCGTCAGGCGTTATGGGAGATGGGCGGCGGCCTTGCAGGTATCGCCCTTGCGCAACTGCTCGCGCAGGATACAGCCTCGGCTGCCCCAGCCAAGATTCGTATCCCCAAGCCTGACTTTGCCCCCAAAGCCAAGAACATCATCATGATCTTCCTGCCGGGTGGCTTGAGTTCGATTGACACCTTTGACTACAAGCCCGAGTTGGTGAAACACCACGGCAAGGAAACACAGGGTGCCAACGCGATCACACCGTTCTTCGGCAAACGGGGAACAGTGATGAAGTCCCCGTGGCAATTTCGCCCCAAGGGTAAGAGCGGGAAATATGTGTCTGATCTGCTGCCACAGATGGGCGAACTTGTCGATGACATGACCTTCTTTCATTCGATGGTCTCGCGCAGCAACGCGCACGGCCCGGCGCTCTTTCAGATGTCGACGGGTTTCATCTTCCAGGGCTTTCCTTCGATTGGATCCTGGGTAAGTTATGGGCTTGGCTCGGAGAACAAGAATCTGCCGTCCTTTGTTGTGCTGCCAGACCGCCGTGGCTTCCCGCCCTGTGGTGTTGCCAATTGGGGCAACGGCTTCCTGCCCGCCTCACATCAGGGCGTGATCTTCGGAGACCAGCGCAACCCGATCGCCGATCTGCAACCCAAGGCCGGTGTGAATGCAAAGTCGCAAGCCGCCTCCTATGATCTTTTGAGTGCGCTCAATGAAGAGCACCTGAAACTCAATCCCGGCGAAGATGCGCTGGTATCGAGAATCAAGGCCTACGAGCTCGCCGCCGCGATTCTCGACAAGCCTACGGCCGCACTTTTGCGAGACCTGAAACAGCGTGGGTTGCTCGATGAAACTCTAGTCGTGTTCACCACAGAATTCGGCCGGCTGCCGATCAGCCAGGGGCTGGGTGAAGGGGGCCGGGATCACAACCCCGAAGGCTTCACCTCATTCATGGCAGGGCCTGGCCTCAAGAAAGGCTTCAGCTACGGGGCCACAGACGAGATGGGCTACAAGGCAGTACAGGACCCGGTGACGATCTACGACTTCCACGCGACGATCCTTCATCTGCTTGGGCTCGACCATAAGGGCCTCAGCTGGTATCACAATGGCCTGCAGCGTCGCCTGACAGATGTCCACGGTCACGTTTTGCAACCAGCACTGGCTTGATGTCGCGATAATGGAAGGGTGACTGACCTTATCGGGATGGAGCTTGCCGACATTGAAGCAGCCTTTGCCCCGAATTATTCCAAATTCCACGCTCGTCGAGTCTACGACTCGGTCTATGCCCAACGCAGCTTTGACCCGACTCTGATCCCGGAGCCTATCCGCCCTCAGTTTCGAACTGGTGCGCTGAAAGAGGCAGAACGATACGTGAGTTCCGACGGCACCGTCCGCTACCTGATGCAACTACAGGATGGCAAGACTGTTGAGACTGTCTTTATGACTGAAGGCAGCCGGGACACGATTTGCATCTCTTCACAAGTGGGCTGCCCGGTGGATTGCAAGTTCTGCCTTACCGCTCTGATGGGTCTTGAGCGCAACCTCACTGCGGGCGAAATCGTAGGCCAGGTATTGCACGTAATGCAGCAGCACAATCTCGCCCCCAAGAGCCGCACGATGAATATCGTCATGATGGGCCAGGGTGAGCCCCTCATGAACCTCGACAGTGTCTTGAAGGCTACACGCATTCTGATCGACCAGCGCGGCATTGGCATGGGTGAGCGTCGTATCTGCCTGTCTACTTCAGGGCTGATTCCTAAGATTGAGGAACTCGCGCAAGCGTCGATTCGACCCAGGCTCGCCATCAGCCTCAATGCTTCGAGCGAAGAGCAGCGACAGGAGATCATGCCGATCACAAAGAAATGGCATCTCGCAGACCTGCTTGAAACCTGCCGCAAGTTTCCGCTTAAGCCCAAAGAGCATATCTTTTTCGAGTACGTATTGCTCGGCGGAGTCAACGACAGCGACGCCGATGCAGAGCGAGTGGTCGCATTACTGCAAGGCCTTACTTGCAAGGTGAATCTGATCCCGCTCAACCCAGGCCCGGGCATTCCGTACCAAACGCCAACCGATGAGCGCGTCGATCGCTTTCAAAAGATCATCATGAAAGATTTCCACTGCTACGTACGCAAGCCTCGCGGCCGCGATATCTACGCAGCTTGTGGACAGTTGAAGCTGGTGCAGCTCAGTTCCCCGACAGCTCTTTCACCAACTGCGTGAGGGCGCGCTTGTTGATTTCATCGGGTGCCTGCTCCAGCGCCTTTCTGGCGTGAATGAGGGCCGTCGCCTTATCCCCATTTGCGGCGAAGCCGCGAGCCAACCCGACATTCACAGGCCAGACATCACCGTTGCGTTTCTGATTCAGTTGGAAGACCTCGAGTGCGGCCTTTGGCTGCTTCATGCCAAGGAGCTGCCGGCCTACCTGATGAATTTCGATCGGGCCACTGGCAGGCATCTCGGCAGCAGCTTTCAACGTCGCCAGTGCGTCGTCCGATCTGCCCAGCGCAACCAACACCCGTGACTTTGCCGAGAGGGTCTCGAGGTTCTTCTGGCCGATCCCCGGCAAACCCACTGCAGCATCGGCCCAGACCAAGGCCTGATCGAAGTGGACTTTTTGTTGCAAGCAGAATTCCACCGCTGCGAGATAGCCCTGCCATGAGAAACCCGCCTCGCGCTGCAGGTCTTTCTTCAGAGAGCTGAGGATGATGTCGTTCAGATTGGGGACACTGACGGTCCAACCAACGGCGAGGTCTTCCCACTGCATCTCGACTGTTGCTTCCTGATATTTTCTGGCGACGAAATCGAAGGTGAGCCACTCGCGATACTCATGCTTCTTCGGTTTGACCACCACTCGCAGGGCATCATCTTTCACTTCGTAGAAGTAATGGCCCCAGGACTCTGAGTTCTTTGAGAAGATCACTGTCCACTCTTCCGGCCCGGCAATCATGAAGAGCCCGTAGCGGCCTGCTGCCAGAGGCTTGCCATCGATGAGGACGTCGTGTGAAACGGCAAAGACTGTGTTCTCATTCGCTCCGACCCTCCATGGCAAGGGTTGGCCGTTGCCAAAATCATCCTTTTTGAGACCATAGGGCACCAGGCCACCCCAAATCTTTCCGCGCCGGTCTTTGACGGCCGGGCTCGAGTATTCGACCGTAACTTTGACCGGGCCAATCCCCTGGATCACCGTCGCCTTCTGGTTGCCACCACTGGGCGGCAGCGTAAGACCTGGGAACTGTGCCAGGGCACAAGCCGCGGTAAACATCAAAGCAGGGAGTTTCATTTCTCTAGTCGAACATAAAGCATCTCGAAGAAAAAGTGAATTGGGACGAGAGGGAGACCTATCCTATAGGTATGCAGAAGCTGGCTTGGGCCTTTGTTGGCTACCTGATCTTTGTGATTCTATTCGGGGCCTGGGTGCGCATTTCGGGATCTGGAGCGGGCTGCGGAAATCATTGGCCAACTTGTCAGGGAGTGGTGCTCCCGGTTGAGCCCAGCGTCAAAACCATGATCGAGTTCACGCATCGCATCACCAGCGGTTTATCTGGCCTGATGGGATTGGCATTGCTGGTTTGGGCCTGGCGCAAGAAGTCTCCGGCCCTACCGTGGGCTGCCGGGATGTTTTTCTTTCTGCTGGTGGAAGGTTTTATTGGAGCCGTCCTGGTGAAGAAGGAACTGGTAGAAAACGATGCTTCGATGAGCCGGGCAGTTGTAATCTCCCTGCATCTGGTGAACACGATGCTTCTGATGCTTTGCGCTGTTGGGACGGCAGTAAAGGCTGGCGCGGAGAGATACCGCAACGCTTACGTAGGAGGCTTGATCTGGCTCGCGATGGCGGTGCTGGTGATCACCAATGCCACCGGTGCCGTTACTGCTCTTGGTGACACGATCTTCCCCATACAACCTTCCATGGGGCCAGAGCTGATCGCAAAGATCCGTGAAGACATCTCGCCCGGCCAGCACTTCCTGATCCGGTTGCGCGTGGTTCATCCGGTGATAGCCGCAATCACGGCAACGATTGTGTTTGGAGTCTTGAGTTTTTTCCAGCGCCGCAATCAGAGCCGTTGGGCTTTAGCGGGGATGGGGCTGGTTGTAATTCAGGTGGCGCTTGGAGTGGGCAACATATGGCTGGCGGCACCAGGATGGATGCAGATTTCGCATTTGCTTACAGCGCAACTGCTGTGGGTCACGATCGTCGCAGTCTGGCTGGACTAGCTGCTACTTAGCCTTCTCAACAGCGAGCAAATTCTTCACACCGAAGACACCTGATACTCCATTGGCGAGTATATTTGCACGGTCTGAATCAGACTTGTTGTCGACGATTCCTACGAGAATTACATTTCCTTCTTTGACGATGATGTGGATGGGGAAGGATCCCAGTGGCTCCAGCGTCCCGGCTGGCATATTCCATCGCTCAAAGGGTCCGCCAAAGAAAGCTCCACCGCGCCTTCGATTCACTGGCCCGCCATACAATCCTCCACCCGGAGCATAGCGAGATAAAGCCGGATCCCTGTATATGGCACGAAATACGGCCCAGCGAATCTGGTCATCATTGGGAGAGAGCGGCAAGACCTCGATTTCGTTTTCAACTTTCGAGATTCGCTCAATCGACTTCAAGCTGCGCTCGGCATCTTCCTTGAGAGTCGGGCGCATGGCGTAGCCGCCCAGGGTGACCTTGGTGTCTTCGAGCTTGAAGGTCAGATAATCGAAGCACCCGTAGTACGGAAGCATCAGAAGTTCTTTACGGATCTTCTGAATCAATTCAGCTTCAGTCTTTTGCGCAAGCATTGGGGTTGCCGCGCCAGCTAAGAGTAAATTTCTACGTGTCATGGCAACCCCATTTTATCGAGTCCTATGGGAGGCGTGTTGTCTGACGAGCGGTCAACTGCCAAACGCCCTTATCTTTCACCCAAACCATTAGAACACTCAGCGGTGTTGTCTTCGGAACACCCTTCTGTGCGTTGTTCACCATCATTTTCGTTTGTACGATTCCGACGTTTCCGAACATGCGGTAGGTGGTTTCTGTCATATCCATGGACTTGTAGACCATGTCGGGAGAGATCATCGCTGCGATCATTTGATCGCGGTTTTCCATCAGCGCGTTGGAGTGCGAATAGGTGACATTGGGTGAGGTGTGTTTCTCTAGCGTCGCTTTGTCTTTCTTAACGACAGCCGTCTTCCACTTCTCAATGGTGGCCTTGAGATCGTCTTCAGCAGAGGCAGCGAACATTTGGCATCCAGCCATAAGCGCAAGCAGTAGTAATCTGGTTTTCATGCCGTCAATCCTATCGCAGTGCAAGGGTCCCTGGTCAAGGCGATCCATCCTTAGCGCGCTGGCTGCTGCGACTGCCTTCGCAGAGCGGCCCAAGCGGGCTCCGTATGCGTTGGAGACGATGCCGTCTGAAATACCAGATCTGATAGATCGCTACCGTGCCGACCTGCGAGCCATCGATGCTTTTTACCCTCTTACCTATGCCAGTGCTCGTATCGAAGTTCTGCGCGACTTCCATCGGGTTTGGCTGAAAAGCATCGAACAACTACCCTTCGAAAGCTATGACGTCGAGAGCCGCATCGACTGGTTGATGCTGCGCAACACCAACCAGCGCGCGCTTGCTTTGCTTGATCTCGATGAGAGCAGGTGGCGCGAGATGCAGGCGCTTTTGGCCTTTGCGCCAAGTCTCTGGAGGCTGGAAGAAATCCGCCAGCGAGTTGACCCGATCGAGGGCCGGGAAGCCGCCGGCATTCTGGTGAACGTAACTAAGCAGATTAAAGAGCTCGACACCTGGCTCAAGAAACCGGATACACCCAAACAAATCCAAGGCGTTGCCTTGCGGGCTTACCGGCTCACCGTCGAGATGGAGGCCAATCTCAAAAAATGGTTTGCTTTCTATCAGGGCTACGACCCGCTCTTTGAA
>JAPKYY010000660.1 GCA_026394095.1 Acidobacteriota bacterium
ATGAGCAAAACCGATATCGCCAAGAAACAGCAGCAGGAGCAAATGCTCTGGGCTACCAAGGGTGTCACCGGGATTGTCACAGCAGTCGACAAGGATGCAAAGACGGTCACCATCAATTCACGCGGCGCCGACGGGGTGAAGTCGATCAAAGTAGGACTTAACGAAAAAGCTTCCATCAAGCGCTACGCCGAAGGCAGCATCAAGTTTTCCGACGCCATTAACAGTTCCATCAATGACATTGACGTCAATGATCAGGTACGCGCTCTTGGCACCAAATCCGAAGACGGCCTCGCTTACAAAGCAGATCAGCTTGTCAGCGGCGCCTTCCGCAACATGGCTGTCACCGTAAAAAGCGTCGATGTGGCCAACGGTGTGATCGAAGTGATCGACCTCGACACCAAGAAACCCGTAACCGTCAAGGTTGGCAAGGACACCAATGTCAAGAAGCTGGCTGAGATGGCCGCAAACATGATGGCCATGTCGATCAACGGCGGCTTCGCTGGTATGGGTGGTGGGCGTCCTGGCGCTGCACCCGGCGCCGGCGGTCCTCCCGCAGGCATGGGAATGCGTCCCCAGCAGGGCGCAGGCGCTCCCGCAGCAGCTCCGGGCGGTCGCCCGGCCGGCGGTCCTCCCGCTGCAGCTGGTGGCCCTCCTGCAGGCATGGGTGGTGGAATGCCCGGTGGTATGGGCGGCATGCGTCGTCCCGGTGGCGACATGATGGGCATGGCGATCGACCGTTCGCCTGCAATTCAAATCTCAGAACTCAAAAAAGACGATCCGCTGATCCTTTCGGTCAGCAAAACAAAAGAACCAAACAAGGTGGTTGCCATTACCATCCTTGCCGGTGTTGAGCCAATCCTGGCCACCCCGGCGAACGGCTCCCGCGCCTCGCAGCTCGGTACCTGGAATCTGGACGGCGGCGCCGGCATGATGGGCGGCGGCGGTGGCGGCGGAGCCCAGTAAGCTCCAACCCTTCAATCATTGATTTTTAAAATTCGAATTCTTGCTATAGGAGCAACCATGACCTCCCACAGTCGATTACTGTGCATTTTTCTCAGCCTCGTCGCCTCGGCGATGATGGCCTTTGCCCAAACCCCAACTGGCTCTATTCTCAAGGGCGTCGTTACCGACCCCTCGGGTGCAGCCATCCCTGGCGCCTCCATCACCCTTTCTGGTGCCGGTGGATTCGTCAAGGTCGCCTCCTCTGACGCCGACGGCCTCTTTACTGTCGCTGGGGTACCAGGTGGCAAATACACCATCCGCGTATCCTCGGCCGGCTTTAGCCTCTTCGAGCAAACCAATTTTGAAATTGCCTCTGGTAAGCAGGTCAGCATCGCTGCCAAGCTCAACATCGAAGCTTCAAAGCAGGAGATCACCGTTACGGACACAATCTCGATCGACGTCGATCCGTCCAGCAACGTAGGCGCGCTAGTTCTCAAGGGTGAAGACCTCGCCATGCTGAGCGACAACCCGGACGACCTCCAGAATGAGCTCAACGCTCTGGCTGGCCCCGCTGCTGGCCCCAACGGCGCCCAGCTCTTCATCGACGGCTTCTCCGGCGGACGTCTCCCCCCAAAAGCTTCCATTCGTGAAATCCGCCTGAACTCGAATCCTTTCTCTGCCGAATACGATCGCATCGGTTTTGGCCGCATCGAAATTTTCACCAAGCCTGGTTCGGACAAATTTCGTGGGCAGTTCTTCTACAATGCCGGCAACAACGTTCTCAATTCACGGAACAACTTTGCCAACACAAAGCCTGACGCCTACCAGAACAGCATCAGCGGCAGCATTAGCGGCCCTCTCTCAAAGAAGTCGAGTTTCGCTCTTGATGTCGATACACGGATCAACGATGAGGCCAGCCTTATCAATGCCCGTACAATCGATACCGCTTTCAACCCGGTTTCATTTGTGCAGAACATTGGCAACCCAACCCGCTTCCTCACCATTTCGCCACGAGCCGACTTCCAGCTCAGCGCCAAGCACACTCTCACCACTCGGTATACGTTCCAGCGCAACACCAGCGCCAATGGCGGTATCAGCACCTTTACTCTCCCGTCGCGTGCTACAGATACGGAAAACAAAACGAATCAGGTGCAGCTCACACACACCTGGATCGCCACTTCAAAGCTGATCAACGAAGATCGCTTCCAGTTCGTCGGAAGCCGCTTTGATACCACCGGCGACTCTACAACGCCTTCGGTTAACGTCCTCGATGCCTTTAACGGTGGCGTCTCCCCCATC
>JAPKYY010000711.1 GCA_026394095.1 Acidobacteriota bacterium
TCGAAGTAGAGGTAGGGTGGCATGTCGAGGGAGGCGGGGATGCCGAAGTATTCGTCGAAACCGTGGTTGAGGGGGCTGAGGGAGAAGTCTTTCGAGTAGTCGACGGGGTCGGTTGTGCCGAGGCCGAGGTGCCATTTGCCGAAGCCGCCGGTGCGGTAGCCGTTTTTCTGGAAGAGGCTGGGGAGGGTGGGGCGGCCGTCTTCGATCAGGTTGGGGGAGTAGCCATTTAGTACTCCGCTTTTGAGGCGGGTGCGCCAGGAGTAACGGCCTGTTAGTAGTCCGTACCGGGTAGGAGTGCATACAGCGGAGGGGGAATGGGCGTCGGTAAAGCGCATTCCCTGACGGGCGAGCTTGTCTAAATTAGGTGTACGAAGCTTAGCCTCCGGCGAGTAGCAGGCGACGTCTCCCGTGCCCAGATCATCGGCTAAGATGATGATTACGTTGGGTTTAGGTGCGGCCTGGAGGGAGAGGGCGGCGGTGCTGGCGAGGAAAGTCCGTCTGAGCATGTTTCGAGAATATTACGGTTTTTCATATTTTTTGCTTGCATCTGAAAAAAAGTAGGGGGAAACTAGTACTCATAGGTGGTGGTTCTTTGTAACCACTTTGACCCGTTGAGTATTGGGGTGTTTATCCCTCCATACACCCCAACACTCCGGGTTTTCACCTCGGGGCTTTTTTGCGGACCTACCTCCTTCTACCCTTCCTTTACCTCTGGCAATTCTGCCTGAATCAATATCTGGTTTGGTCTCTTGGGTTCTTTCATTTTCTGAGCCGTGAGGAAGCGCATACGGCCTTTGTGAATGTGCTGTATTTTAAGCATCGGCTGCAGGCGAGTGAATTTGCTACGAACTTTGCGGGTACGCTTTTGTTTGCGCTGGGCTTTGATCTGAGCCCTGAGCCGGGGGTGTTTTATGGGCGGATGCTGAAATCGATTGTGATGGCGTCGGTGCCTTGCTTGTGCTTTGTGTTGATGCAGCTTCGGTTTGATTATTCGAAGTGGGTGTCGTTGTGGTGTGCGCTGGCGGTGGGGCTTGTGCCGGGGCTTTACTTCTTTTATGGGTTGGGCATTGATATCGGGCTTGAGATTCCATTTGGGTTGGCGGCTTTGATTTTGGCGGGGAGTCAGAGGCTGTGGGTTGTGGGTGTGGCTGGGGCATTGATGATGTTTAGTGCGCTTTGTTATGGGTCAGGAATTGCGTTTGGGCCAGCGGTGGCGTGGTTTCTGATTCGGCATACGGACTGGAAGAAGCGAGTGCCGGTGGCTGCTTTGGGTGGCTTGTTGGTGGTTGGGTTTGCGGTGGTGTATTGGACGAACGTACAGCTGCTCTTTGTTGGTGGAGGAGGGGCAGGCAAGGCTACGCCGTGGGAATCGTTCCTGCTGATTCGGAATGACCTGCTGGTTGGGGGTGGGAGTTATTACTATCCGCTGAATGGAAAGCCGGCGTTGGGATTGAATCCGCTGCCGTGGGTGGCGATACTTGGGCTGGCATCGGCGGCGGCCCGGTGGAGGAGGTTGATGCCGCTGGTGCTTGTGGGGATTTCGTCGATCCTGCTTGCGAGTTCCGCAGGGACTCTGCCTGGAGTGCGGAGGGCGCTTCCGTTTGTGCTTGTGGCAACTGTTCTTGGTGTTTGCCTGCTGGATCACTATTTGCAGCGCATTCCGCGAGTGAAGATGGTGATTGGGGTGGCGATGATTGCGGGGCTATTGTTCGACTTGCATCTGGTGACGCAGGAATGGCAGGCCGGTCGCTTGTTTGTTAGCCAGGACTTCGAGTTTGGGCAGAAGGGATCGAGCCTCGAAGATTATCGGAGTGGGAAGTTGGGGTTGCCTGAGGCGAAGTCGATGGGATATCCGAGGTCGAGCTTTGCGATACTGCATCTGCTGACATTGCCCGAGCCGTTGGTGAGCTTTGAGAGTTTTGCCGATGTTGAAGATGCGGATGACCCGCCGTTCCCGAAGGGGGCAACTCGTTTTTCGTTGTTGCCTGAGCTCTGGAAGCGGCGGAGCCAGCCTGTTAGTTCTACTTCTTCTTCTGGGCGATGAACTCTGAGTAAGGGCCTTTGAAATCGTCGATCTGGCCGTTGTGGACATGCCAGATGCGGGTGGCCGATTCGTCGAGGAGGTCTTCGTCGTGGGTGACGAAGATGACGGTGCCGTCGAACTTCTGCAAGGCCTGATTGAGGGCGTTGATCGATTCGAGATCGAGGTGGTTAGTTGGTTCGTCGAAGACCAGGACGTTGGGCTTGAGGAGCATGAGGCGGCAGAAGATCAGACGGGCCGCTTCGCCACCGGATAGAGCTTTGGTGGGCTTGAGGGCGTCTTCACCGGAGAAGAGCATCTGGCCGAGGAGGCCGCGGAGTTCTTCGTTGGAAGCTTCCATGTCGTACTGACGGAGCCAGTCGATGCAGTTGAGGCCGTGTTCGATGGTTTCGGAATGGTCTTGGGCGAAGTAGCCGACGCTGGTTTCGTGACCCCAGATGACGTTGCCACTGTTGATGGTGAATTCGTCTTCGTGATGGCCAGCGAGCATGGGGGCGTTGGCGAGAAGCGAGCGCAGGAGGGTGGTTTTGCCGGCACCGTTTCTGCCCATGACGGCGACCTTGTCGCCACGGCTGATGAGGGATTCGAAGTTTTCGAAGACCTTGAGATCGTCGTAGCTCTTGGAGAGGCCTTTGAATTCGAGGGGGGTGCGGCCGGAGGGGCGCTTGATCTGGAAGCGGATGAAGGGGCGCTGGATGTTGGAGCGGGCGAGTTCTGAGCTTTGGAGGCGCTCGACTTCCTTCTTACGCGAGGTGGTTTGAGCCGAACGGGTACCGGCCGAGAAGCGGGCGATGAATTCGTTGAGCTGGGCGATTTTCTTCTGGCGTTCGGCCGTGTCGGCTTCGATGCGGGAACGGATTTGGGTTTTGGCCAGCACCATGTCGTCGTAACCACCGGTGTAGGTGATGATCGTGTTGTAGTCGATGTCGGCGATGTGGGTGCAGATGTTGTTGAGGAAGTGACGATCGTGGGAGATCGTGATGAGGGTGCCTTCGAATTTGTTGAGGTAATCCTCAAGCCAGTGGACGCTGTCGAGATCGAGGTGGTTTGTCGGTTCGTCGAGGAGCATGGCGGCAGGGTTGCCGAAGAGGGCTTGTGCGAGGAGGACGCGGACCTTCTGGCCGCCCTGGAGTTCGCCCATTTTGCGTTCGTGGACTTCGGATTCGACACCGAGGCCGTCGAGGAGGATGGCGGCGTCAGATTCGGCGGTGTAGCCGCCTTCTTCGCCGACCACGCCTTCGAGTTCGCCGAGGCGCATGCCGTCATCGTCGGTGAGGGTTGCGGGGTCTTTGTCGTAGAGGGCGTCGCGTTCGGTGAGGGCAGCCCAGAGGGGGGCGTTGCCCATGATTACCGTGTCGAGGACACGGTAGTTGTCGAAAGCGAATTGATCCTGTCTGAGGATTCCGACTTTACGCGGGCGGCTGATGGAACCTTTGGTGGGTTCGATCTCGCCGGTGAGAATCTTCAGGAATGTCGACTTGCCAGCGCCGTTCGGGCCAGTAAGACCATACCGCCTTCCGGGCTGGAAAGCAGTGGTGACGTCTTCAAACAGAATTTTGGCGCCGAAGCGCATGGATACGGAACTTACGTTGATCAAGCGGGAGTTTCTTATTATAACGTGGTTGCATGCAAAACCGACGCATGTTCCTTGCTACAGCCTCTGCTGGCCTCGTTTCCGGGGCGACCGGGTGGATGGATTTGTTTGATGGATCGAGCTTGAATGGCTGGAAGGCGGGAGGCAATCCGGGTTCCTGGACGGTGAAGGATGGGCATCTGGTGGGGTCTGGGCCGGCCTCGCATCTCTTTTATACTTCCCGGAGTTTCAAGAATTTTGAGTTTGAGGGGGAGGTGCTGACGCGGCCGGGGTGCAATTCCGGGATTTATTTTCATACGGCCTTTCAGGAAGGTGGATTCCCGAAGAAGGGGTTTGAGGTTCAGGTGAACAATACGGCGCTGGGGGAGGGGACGT
>JAPKYY010000396.1 GCA_026394095.1 Acidobacteriota bacterium
CAAATGGCCTATACTGCCACTACTGCCGACAAGCCAGTCGAGCTCTTTTCAGCCCCGCTGTCAGCCCCAACAAAACAAACCCAAATCACCACCCAACCGGCACGCTGGGCTTTGGGCAAAACCGAACGCATCTACTTCGACTCAACCGATGGTGCCTCAATTGAAGGCTGGGTCACCCTCCCACCCAACTATTCCCCACAAGGTGGCCCCTACCCGTTGATCCTCAACATCCACGGTGGCCCGCACGGCGCATACGCCTCCTCCTTCTCTTTCCTCCACCAACTCCAGGCCGCGGCCGGCTACATCGTTCTCTATACCAACCCCCGTGCCTCCACCGGTTACGGCGAAAAGTTCCGCTGGGGCACCTGGGGCGGCTGGGGCGATAAAGATATGGCCGACATCATGGCCGGTGTGGAACAGGCCATCAAGAAATATCGCGTCGACCCCAAACGCATGGGAATCACCGGCTACTCCTACGGCGGCTTCCTCACCAACTGGGCCATCGGACACACCAACATCTTCCGCGCCGCCATCACCGGTGCTGGCCCCACAAACTGGATCAGCAATTACGGCACTGGCGACATCCCCCGCACCAAAGAGACTGAATTCCTCGGCCCACCCTGGGAAGCAACAGGCAACGCAACGATGATCAAGTACTCGCCAATCACCTACGCAGCCAACATCAAAACGCCAACCCTCTTCATCCACGGTGAAGCTGACCTCCGCGTCCCAATCGCTCAAGCCGAAGAACTTTACACTGCCCTTCAAAAGCGCAAGATCCCAACGCGCTTCGTGCGCTACCCCGGCGAATACCATGGTGGCTGGTCCCCCTGGAATACCGTCCATAGATACCAACAAGAAATGAACTGGTGGAAGCAATATCTGCAATGACCCCACTCCTGCTACTCCTCCTCGCTCAGGACTACGTCCTGCTCTCAGACGTTGCCAAAGAAGTCTCGGCCCAACCCGAATTCATCAACAAACTCGTCGAAGGCATCGGCATCCTTGGCCCGGACGAAGTCACCCGCCTGCGCGGCTACATCAAAGACAAACAGTGGAAGGCTCTCGATACCTTCCCTGGTATCACTGTAAAAACTCTAGGACGCAGTGTCCGTATGGCCGGCCGGGTCCTCCCCAAGCCAAGTGGCGAACCCGCCCCGCCCAGTGCACCTGGTCCCAAGTCCCTCGGCATGGGGCTCATGTTCGGCGACGAGATGCTTACGATCAAGGACGATAGCGTCACCTTTGCTCCGCGTCTAAACGAACCCAATCCCGAGAAACTCCTCCGGCAACTTGTCGCCGACGGGCACACCGTCGAAATCCGCGATGCCCGCTACTTCGCCAACTTCGGCGATCTCAAGTACAAAGGCAAAGAAGTTCTCACTCCTTTCTGGCTGGACACGGGCATCCCCATCCCCGGCCAAAGTCGAAACCTCCTCGTACCTGCGCCCCACTCCCAGCATGAGATCTTCATCACCGGTCCCAAGGTCAATGCCTCACTCTGCTTTTTCTTTGGCATCGACGGAAAGGCCGTCATCCGCCCGATCGACACCAAAGATCAGGCCTGGGTCCTCGGCAACACCGCCCACACCTACAAAGGCGAAGAGGCAATCGAAGCCATGCGTATGATTGGCGAAGTGATGCGTGTCTACTCTGCCGTTCAGAAGGCTCACCCCGAGCTACCCTTCGGCGGCTATTACCGAATGGGTGTCTGCAATGATCCGAACGCCATTATCGAGTCCAAGCTCAACGGTAAGACCACCCTCTACCCGCTCACCCACGACAAGAGCCTCTTCACGGGCTATGGCGAGATTAGCGACATCGTGGCCTCGCTCCCGCAGGACGAAGAGTCCACCAGCAAAGATCGAGTCATGGGTTCACTCCCCGTCTCTGGCCTCGACAAGCTCCCTATGGCCAGCCTCCGAGCCGACTTGCTCGCCGCCAGCACTGTTTCGACTTCGGGTTACTCCTGGCTCTGGCTCTTGCTGATACCGGTTGCTTACTTCGCCTGGAGGAGCTTCTCTGCCGCCTCTCGGTAAGCCTTCGTCTTTGGCTCATCCGCATTCCAGACAATTTTCTCGGTAGCATCCGCAGCAAGGAAGGTTCCCTGCGCAATCGCCCGGGTCACCTTGGCCATATTGGCATAGTCGATCTTCTCCCACTCATCCCCAAGCTGATGATAATCGGGGAAGGCATAGGTCACGCTCATCGTAGTCGAAGGCACCCCCACCGGAGCAAACGCAGCATTGTCGCTCGCATTGAAGTAAGGGTCGCTGAACTTCTCATGCTTCACGATCTT
>JAPKYY010000914.1 GCA_026394095.1 Acidobacteriota bacterium
ATTGATGGCGAGAGGGATGGAGGATCCCTTCGGCTTTTCAAAGAGCAGCGCAGGGCCACCGCTCTTTACAGCGCGGTCGGCGAACTCCGTGATCTCAAGATGAGGGTCGACTTCAAAGGGGATACGTTTTAGCTCGCCCGCTTTGTCGAGAGCGGAGAGGAACTCGGACAGATCCAGATAAGACATCTCCTCTTATTATGGAAGGGTGACGAAGAGAACTGCATTTATTACCGGCGCAAGCCGCGGAATTGGTTTGGCCTGCGCCAAGGCGCTGGCAACAGCGGGGCACAAAGTGGTGCTTGCCGCTCGCAACCTGGACAAGCTTGAAGAGGCAGCGGCAGAGATCCGCGCCAGTGGCGGAGAGGCCCTGGTGGTGACGATCGATCTTTCGAGCCCGGAGTCGATCCAGGAAGCAATCAAGAAGGCAATCGCTGAAGTGGGGCCGATTCATATTCTCGTGAATAACGCGGGAGTCACCAAAGACGGGCTTTCGATGCGTATGAAGCTCGAAGACTTCACCAGCGTAATTCAGACGAACCTCACCGGGGCTTTTCTTTGCGCCCAGGGTGTGATGCCCGGGATGATGAAGGAGCGCTGGGGCCGGATCATCAACATCGCCAGTGTTGTGGGTGAGATGGGCAATGCGGGCCAGGCGAATTATGTCTCATCCAAGGCCGGGTTGATTGGGCTTACGAAGTCGCTGGCGCAGGAATTGGCTTCTCGCAACATCACCGTAAATGCGGTGACGCCCGGCTTTATCGAGACCGATATGACATCTGTCCTGAGCGATGAAGTGAAAGAGAAGATGCTGAATGTGATTCCGCTCAAGCGCTTTGGCAAGGCAGAAGATATCGCGGCTGCGGTGGCGTTTTTGGCTGGAGAGACCTCAAGCTATATCACCGGGACTGTGTTGAAGGTGAATGGCGGGATGTATATGTAGGCTAGCCCTTCGGCTTGCCGCCCCAAAGCTCGGGGATCATCGTCTCACCGCCAACGATAGTGGGTCGTTCGGCGCGGCCATTGCGCAGGTAGGTGAGACGCATGTGGTCGAGGCCCATCAGCCAAAGGATCGATGCGTGGATGTCGTGGACGTGCGAAGGACGCTCGACTGCGCGCAGGCCGATTTCGTCGGTTGAGCCGATTACCTGGCCGCCTTTGACTCCGCCGCCTGCGAACCACATCGTGAAGCCCCAGGGGTTGTGATCGCGGCCATTGCCTTTTTCGTTAAACGGGGTGCGGCCGAATTCCCCGCCCCAGACGATCAGCGTTGATTCGAGAAGTCCGCGCCGCTTCAGATCTGTCAGCAAACCGGCGATTGGTTTGTCGGATACCTTGCACCACTTGCCGTGGTTGCCCTCCATGTCGGTGTGGGCGTCCCATCCGCTGCCGGAGCCGCAGTATAGTTCGACGAAGCGAACACCACGCTCGACCAGCCGCCGGGCTAGCAGGCAGTTGCGGCCGAAGGTTTCAGTAATCGGCTCGTCCATGCCGTAGAGGGCTTTGGTTTCTGCTGTTTCATTCGAGATGTCGACCGCTTCCGGGCCTGCGGCCTGCATCTTGTAGGCGAGTTCGTAGCTTTTGAGGCGAGCGTCAAGTTCGCTATCTTCGGGTTTGTCTGCACTCCAGCTTCGATTGAGCTGCGCAAGGAAATCCATCTTGCTGAGCTGGCGCTGGGTGGTTTGTCCTGGGGCCAGACGGGTGTTGAGAATTGGAGTCTCGCCTTGACGGAAAAGAGTGCCTTGATGGATGGCAGGAAGGAAGCCGGCGCTCCAGTTTTTGGTATTGCCTAGCGGGTCCTTGTCGTCGATCAAGACAGTGAAGGAAGGCAGATCTTTGTTTGCGCTACCGAGGCCATAATTGACCCAGGCACCCATGCTGGGGCGGCCAGCAAGGATGTCGCCTGTGTTCATCTGGCAGACGCTGCCGACGTGGTTGAGCCCGTCAGCCACACAACTGCGCACTACTGCCATATCATCGACGTGCTGGGCGATGTGCGGGTACCAGTCGCTGACCCAGGTTCCGCTCTGGCCGTGCTGCTTCCACTTGCGTGGTGAGCCCATCAGAGAGTTGTTGCCGGTGCCCATTGCGGTAATCAGCTTGCCAAAGCTCTTGGGCATCGGCTGGCCG
>JAPKYY010000077.1 GCA_026394095.1 Acidobacteriota bacterium
CGAGGGGTTTCAGGACGGAGGTTGGGATGTCCTGGATGTAGGATTCTCCGGCATTGAGTTTGTCGATCTTGCGATGATCGACGTCAAGGCCAGTTACATGGAATCCGGCGTGGGCGAATTCGACCGCCAACGGCAGGCCGACGTATCCCAAGCCAACGACGCCCACTCGGGCCGTCTTATTCTGGAGTTTTTCTAGAAGCTGTTTTTTCATTTCTCTCGATACACAAACTGGCCGGTCGTAGTGATTTCGGCGGGCCCCAGTAGATAAATCGCATCTTCCCAGGAAAGGTTTAGACTTCCTGCCGCAGTATGTACGGCAACGGGGCTCTTCACCAGGCCACGCAAAACGCTTGCGGCCATTGCACCGGTGGATCCGGTGCCGGAGGAATTGGTAACCCCCACGCCACGTTCAAAAAAGCGGACATCAATCGAATTTTCGCCCAGAACCTTGATAAAGCTGACGTTAGTTCTCTTTGGGAAGCGCGGATGCCGTTCGATTTCGGCTCCGAGAGCGACCCAATCGAGGTCGAAATTATCGACAAAGACAGCGCATTGAGGGTTGCCTACGTCAAGAATGGTGCAATCCACTTCCCCGCCCTTGAGCGTCAGCTTGGTATGCAAATCGCCTTCAATAATCCGAGGCAGACCCATGTTCATCAAAAAGAGGAAAAGTTCCGCATCACGCTCGATCAGACGCATGGACTTGGGGCCTGCTCCGGTGAGGATATTCACGTCGGGGCCAGTGGCCTTGCCGTTTGCGATGGCCCAGCCGGCGGCGCAACGAGTACCGTTGCCCGACATTTCGACTTCGCCACCATCGGGATTAAAGAGCCGGATGCGGATATCGCAGCCCTGCTCACCTTCAGAGACGAGTAGCCAGCCGTCGGCACCAACGCCGGTATTGCGGTGACAAATTGCGATTGCGAGCGCCTCGAGGCTTTTCACCTCAGGCATATCGGCCTGCCAGGTGAGCAGGAAGTCATTTTGAGCGCCATGCGCTTTAGTAAAGGGAATCATTGTGAACCAATCCGGCGCCATACCTCAAGCACAGGAGCATACTTCAAGGATATTAGTTTCACACAGCGGTAGGGCATACCCATGGCGCGAGCACGGGCCATGGCGTTGGAGGCGGCGTCGCCAGATTGGGCAATTACCCAGGCGGTGTCGAGAAAGAGGTCTGGCCGGGCGGTGGCGCGGTCGAATTCGAGTTTGTCGCCTTGATGGATGCATTCTCGAATCGGTATGCCCGCTTCCTGCAGGATTCCAGTGAGATCGCCGAATGGCATCAGGATGCCAGTGCCCGGCTGGTATTCGGCTTTGAGCAGAGTTGCCACTTCGTGCGTCCAGGCGCGTCTGGATTCGGAGTTCACATCACCTTCTCGTTTTACGGTGACTGGGGCGAAGGCGAACCAGGAGAGGGCGACTAGAGGCAGGATAAAGCGCAGGCGAGGCAGCCCAGAGGCTAGCGCAGCTGTGCAGATGGCAAATAGGGGAAGGGCGGCGAGGGCGTACCGCGAGTTGTAGTGGCTGAAGGGGTAGACCTCGGGGACGTAGATGGGGCTATCACCGCCGTAGAGGTTGATGACGTAATAGACCGGAGCGAGGGAGGCGAAGATCAGGGGCCAGAATTGTTTTTGTTTGAGCGTCCAGATCAGGCCTAAGGCGCTGATTGCGATCAGGGGCCAGCCGAGTACGGCCTTGGAGGCAATCGAGAATTGGCGAATCGCCGCGCTCCAATCGTGCGAGCCCGGATAAGGCATTTGCTTCTGGATGTATTTTGCTGAGCCGATGCCGCGATAGAACTCAAGGGGATCGGAATAGAGGATGGCGTTATGGGCGAACCAGTAGAGAGGCCCGAGACCGGCGACGAGAGAGAAAACCAATGCTGTGGCAAAGCCTGCGCGGAAGAGCAAGTAAAGGGCGGCGACGGGAAGGAGGAACCAGCCGTCGTAGCGGGTGAGGGTAGCAACGATGGCGCAGAGACCGGCTAGAAACGCGTTGCCCAGAGGCGCTTCTTCAGTAGCTTTTGAACTGAAAAGGAGAAGGCCGATCGAACCTGCAAGGAAGAGAGGCTCGTTCATCGGGCAAGCCTGTAGGTAAAGGAGATTGGGCTGAAGGGCGAAAACAGCTACGCCTGCTACAGCGCCTTCACTGCCGAACCAGCGCCGCAAGGCGGCGAAGAGGAAGGTGCCTGCAAGCACCCAGGCGAGCCCTGAGGGAATTGCGCCGGCAAGGCCGTTCTGCCACCAGGCATCGACCCGCGCAAACGGCATCATCAGAAGATGCGGCAGTGGCAGCCAGACAGTGCCGATCTGCTCGTAGCCAGGATTGTGGCCGTCAAAGAGGCGGCGGGCAATGTTGAGATGCGCAGCGGCATCGCCATAGAAAAGAGCGGTGCCTTCATACTGCACAAAAGCGATTGCGGCCGCACTGCATAGAGCAAGTACGACCGCACAGATCAAAATGCCGACCCAGGCAGGTCTGGCCTTAGAACGCCGTGAAGGCCCGGAACTCTTCGAAGCGCGCATCAATCTCCTGACGGGTTAATGTACGGAAGCGGTCTACGCCGAATTTTTCACAGCAGAAGCTGCCCATGACGCTGCCGTAGATCACGGCGCGGTGCAGTTCATGAGGATCGATCTCGCCCTGAAGGTCAAAACCTTTTTCAGCGAGATAGCCGACGAAACCGCCGGCGAAGCAATCGCCTGCACCGGTTGGATCGAAGACGCTTTCGAGCAGATAGCCAGGAACCATGAAGAGACCGTCGGGGCGGAAGAGCATTGCGCCATATTCGCCGCGCTTGATCACGAGATTCTTGGGGCCCATGGCCATGATCTTTGCTGCGGCCTTGCGCAGGTTGGACTCACCGGATAGCAACTTTGCTTCAGAGTCGTTGATCAGAAGGAAGTTCCAGTCGGCGATGGTTTCCAGAAGCTCGGAACGGAAATCGTTGATCCAGAAGTTCATCGTGTCGCCGCCGCAGAAGCGCAGGCTCGACATCTGCGAGAAGACTTGCTTCTGAAGGGCTGGCTGGATATTGCCGAGGAACAAGTAGGGTTGGGTCTTGTAGGCATCGGGCAACTTGGGCGAGAAGGTTGCGAAGACGTTGAGATCCGTACGCAAGGTGGTGCGGTCGTTCATGTCGTCGGAATAGACGCCCTGCCAGAAGAAGGTTTTCCCTTCTGCCACTTCAAGGCCGGCAAGATCGATGCCGCGCGAATCGAGCAGTGCACGATCTGCGGGGTCGAAATCGTCACCAACGACGGCGACAATCTTGGAAGGCGTGAAATAGCTAGCCGATAAGGCGATATAGGTACAGGCGCCACCGAGCATCCGCTCGACTTTGCCGTGGGGAGTTTCGACTCCGTCATATGCGACGGAGCCTACAACGACTAATGACATCGTCTTATTGTAGCGAAGCACCATTGCGGGTCAGGTTCGCGCCATACTGAGAGAGAGAGTAATCCCCTGCGCCAGCTCATTCTTAGCGACATCCACGCCAACCTGCATGCCTTGTATTCGGTACTTGAAGCCGCTGAGGGACAGTATGACGAAATTCTCTGCTGCGGCGATCTGGTGGGGTACGGAGCGTGCCCGAACGAGACGGTGGATTGGTCGATCCAGCACGTAAAGGGCGTGGTTCGGGGCAATCACGACAAGGTGGCAGTGGGGCTGGACGATACCGAAGGCTATAACGCGGTGGCCACCAGCTCACTTTCGTGGACTTCAGAAGTGCTCACGGAAGCCAATAAAGCATTTTTGCGCCAAATGCCGCGCGGCCCCCTGCAGCACTCCAATACGTGGCTGATGCACGGCAGCCCGATCGATGAAGATCTTTATCTGATTCAGGAATGTGATGCCCGGGGGATGGAGCAGTTTCTGCCCGGGCCGGTTAATTTTTTTGGGCACACACACAGGCAAGGCGGGTTCGCTTACTTTCGCAGGACTTTGCGAGTGGTAGATAAGGTTCCTGAGCTGGAGGCCAGTTCTGTGCTGCAACTCGAGCCGGATGCTCATTATTTGATCAATCCGGGTAGTGTTGGGCAGCCTCGCGATACGGATTGGCGTGCGGCCTATTGCATTTACGACGATTCGGAAGCAATTGTGCGCTTTCACCGGGTGAAGTACGACGTCGAATCTGCGGCCAAGACAATTCTGGCTGCCGGGCTACCAGAACTGCTCGCCAAACGCCTATTTTTGGGGAAATAGCCCCTTCATTGCAGGATCGACGTACGTTTTACTGCCAGACAGTAAAATTTTCTATACAATACGGGTAGTCTTGCATCCAGGAAACTGGAGGCCCAAACTCCGCTTTTTGAACAAGTTCCGAGGCCCAAATAACTCTATGGCAACCGCTGCTGCCCCAAACTCGAAGCTCCAGCAATCCCTGGCGCTTTATCAATCTACTATTGGTAAAAAATACGTTGTCGCCATAACCGGCGCCGTCCTTTTTGCTTTCACTATTGGTCACATGCTGGGCAACCTTCAGATCTATCTGCCCAATGCAGAAGAAGCCCTGATGACCTACGCGAAATTGCTTCATGCATCCGCTGAGTTGCTGTGGGCAATTCGCATCGCGCTGCTCACCTGTTTTGTTCTGCATGTCGTTACAATCGCCCAGCTTTACAACGTCAACCGTGCTGCCCGTCCGCAGGCCTACATCAAGAAGACCCCCACGATTTCGAGCTATGCATCGCGCACGATGTATTTTTCAGGGCCGATTCTGTTCTTCTTTGTGCTCATCATTGCGATGAGCATGCTGGGGCTGCACCTGACGCACGGGGTCTGGAGCATGTTCCAGTCAGTCGGATTCAATCATCCTCGCTATACGCAAACGCTGCGTACCTTTGCCACTGCTGCCGCCGCAGTCATTTCACTCGGTAATATTTCGATCCCCGTCTGCGTTCTGCTCGGAATCATCGGAAAGGATCTTGTCTAACCATGACGCTTAACTCTCGCATTCCTACTGGACCGATTGAGAAGGCTTGGGATTCCACCAAGTTCAACATGAAGCTGGTAAACCCAGCCAACAAACGGAAGTATCACGTGATCGTGGTCGGCACCGGTTTGGCTGGTGGCGCTTGCGCCGCCTCGCTTGGTGAACTCGGCTACAACGTTACTGCCTTTTGCTTTCAGGATTCTCCGCGCCGGGCTCACTCGATCGCCGCACAGGGCGGCATTAACGCAGCCAAGAATTACCGCAACGACGGCGACTCGATCTATCGCCTCTTCTACGACACGCTCAAAGGCGGCGACTTCCGCGCCCGTGAGCACAACGTCTATCGTCTGGCTCAGGTGTCGGTGAATATCATCGACCAGTGCGTGGCGCAGGGTGTTCCGTTTGCTCGCGAATACGGCGGTACGCTTTCGAACCGCTCCTTCGGGGGCGCGCAGGTTTCACGTACGTTTTATGCCCGGGGCCAGACAGGCCAGCAGCTTCTGATTGGTGCCTATCAGGCGCTGGAGCGTCAAGTTGCCGCAGGTCAAGTGAAGATGATCACGCGCACCGAAATGGTCGACCTGATCGTTATCGACGGCAAGGCGCGCGGGATTGTGACTCGCAATCTGGTTACCGGCAAGATGGATGTTCATATGGCTGACGCTGTGGTGCTGGGCACCGGCGGCTATGGCAATGTTTTCTATCTCTCGACCAATGCGAAGGGTTCTAACGTCACTGCGAACTGGCGAGCACACAAGCGAGGGGCTTTCTTTGCCAACCCCTGCTACACGCAGATCCACCCCACTTGCATTCCTGTGTCGGGCGAGTATCAATCGAAGCTTACGCTGATGTCGGAATCGCTGCGCAATGACGGACGCATCTGGGTTCCGAAGCAGCAGAATGACAAGCGTTCGCCAGATCAGATCCCCGAAGAAGATCGTGATTATTATCTGGAGCGGATGTATCCGAGCTTCGGAAACTTGTCGCCTCGCGACATCTCTTCTCGAGCGGCCAAGCGTGTTTGCGACGAAGGTCGCGGTGTTGGAGAAACGGGCCTTGGGGTATACCTCGACTTCCGTGATTCCATCAAGCGGCTTGGTGAGAATACGATCCGTGAGAGATACGGCAATCTGTTTGAGATTTATGACCGCATCACGGGCGAGAACCCCTACAAGATCCCGATGCGGATCTTCCCGGCCGTGCACTACACGATGGGCGGCTTGTGGGTGGATTACAACCTGCAGTCGACAATCCCCGGCCTCTTCGTGTTGGGTGAAGCGAACTTCTCCGATCACGGAGCCAACCGGCTTGGTGCCAGTGCGCTGATGCAAGGCCTGGCCGACGGCTACTTCGTGGCTCCCTATACGATCACGAATTACCTGGCTGAGACCAAAATCGAAAAGGTCCCGACCGATCATGCGGAAGCCAAGGGTGCACTGGCCAATGCCGAAGGCATCACGAAGCGATTGCTGAATGCCAAAGGTAAAAAGACCGTCACCCAATTTCACCGTGAACTTGGCAAAACGATGTGGGATTACTGCGGGATGGCTCGCAACGAGGCCGGCCTCAAGAAGGCGATTGGCAAGATCGGCGAGATCAAAGAAGAGTTCTGGAAGAATGTCACCGTGCCTGGTTCGGGCGAAGACTTGAATCAGCAGCTTGAGAATGCAGGCCGGGTGGCCGACTTTATCGAGTTGGGCCAATTGATGTGTATCGATGCACTCGACCGCAAGGAAAGCTGCGGCGGGCACTTCCGTGAGGAATATCAAACCTCCGAGGGTGAAGCCCAACGCGATGACGAGAATTACGCTTACGTCGCTGCCTGGGGATACAAGGGCGAAGGCGTGGCGCCAGAGCTGAACAAAGAGCCGCTGAGCTTTGAATACGTCAAGCCCGCTCAGCGAAGCTACAAGTAAAGAAAGAGCACCATAACCATGAAGCTAACTCTCAATGTATGGCGTCAAACCGGACCGAACGCCCCCGGCAAGATGGTGCGCTACGACCTGCCCGATGTCAATGAGGACATGTCGTTTCTGGAAATGCTCGACGTGCTGAACGAAACGATCATCATGAAGGGCGAAGCCCCGATCACGTTCGAACACGATTGCCGCGAAGGCATCTGTGGCTCGTGCGGGTTCATGATCAACGGCAAGGCTCACGGTGGCTTCCCGAAGACCACGGTTTGCCAGTTGCACATGCGTCACTACAAGGACGGCGATGAACTGTTTCTCGAGCCGTGGCGCGCGACAGCTTTCCCGGTCGTGAAAGACCTGATGGTGGATCGCTCTTCGTTTGATCGCATCATCCAGGCTGGCGGATTTATCTCCGTGCCGACTGGCTCGGCCGTTGATGGAAACGCAGTACCGATTCCGAAAGTCTATGCCGACCGTGCGATGGATGCGGCTGCCTGCATCGGTTGCGGTGCCTGCGTCGCCAGTTGTCCCAATGCTTCGGCCAGCCTCTTTACTGGTGCCAAGATCTCCCACTTGAATC
>JAPKYY010000810.1 GCA_026394095.1 Acidobacteriota bacterium
GTTGTCTTGCAGCCAGGCAACTAGTTGTGCGACCCTAAATTTTTACTGCAATGCCCATGGCCCGCAACAATGAGCGCAAGGTGAGTCTCAGCGTAATGCTGCGAATCACGGCCATGGACGTTTGCTGTGGTCCCCCCATCCGTTTTTAGTCTTCCCCGCCGATTTCTTCAACGACAATTTGGACCTTTTGAAAGGAGAGCCTTATGGCCCCCGATACACTCTTATTTGAAGAAGTGTTGCGTGGCGGCGCCAGCTTTGCGCATGTTCTAAAGCGCGGCACGGCGTTGCAGATTACAGACATTGAGGGTGGGGCAAACGTTCCCATCACCTTCTTCAATTTTGAACTTCTCGTCGAGCGCTACAACATGCCCGACACCCTGAAGGGCCAGCACACCGCCCACCTTACCAAAGGCCATTGCATCTATTCCGACATGGGCCGCGTGCTCTGCTCGATCATCGATGACACCGTCGGCTGGCACGATCCAATCGGCGCTCACTCCACCGACGAAAGCGTCAAGGCCAAGTACGGCGAACACAGCTATCAGGAATTCCGCAACGACTGGTACACCTCCACCCGCCAGAACTTCCTGCGAGAACTCGCCAAGTTCAACATGGACCGTCGCGATCTTCAGGCGCAGATCAACTTCTTCTCAAAGGTACAAGTCGACGAAGAAGGCCGCATGAAATTCATCCCCGGCAACTCAAAGGCTGGGGATTCTGTCACCCTGCGCTCTGAGATGAACACCCTGCTCATCATAGATACCAACCCGCATCCGCTCGATCCCAGCCCGGTCTACAAGCCAAAGCCCGTACACCTTCGCTTCCATCGCGTAGATCCCCCTGCGGCCGATGATCTCTGCCGCAACTCCTGTCCAGAAAACACCCGTGGCTTCATCAATTCCGAAAGGTATTTCCTCTAATGAGCGACCGCGTACTCATCGAAAGCAACCTCGACCCCGCCACGGCAATCTATGATTCCGTCCTGCCTGCCGGCGAAGGCTGGATCCACGAAGTCAAGAAGGGACAGACCTTCCGCATCGTCGATCTTGGCGGCAACCAGGCCGCCGACACCCTCTTCTACAACGCCCGCGATTTCAGCGAGCGCTATTCCGCCCTCGACACCATCAATGATCAAGGCAGCATCTACCTCACCACCGGCTCCCGACTGATCTCGAATCTCGGCAACGAACTGATGGTAATCACGGCTGACACCTGCGGCCGTCACGACACCCTCGGTGGCGCATGCGCTGCCGAATCCAATCAGGTGCGCTACGCCATCGACAAGCGCTACATGCATAGCTGCCGCAACTCCTTCACGATGGCCCTCGCCTCGTGGGGTGTGTCTAAACGCGACATGACATCGAACGTCAACTTCTTCATGAACGTGCCAGTCACCCCTGCCGGCAAGCTCACCTTTGAAGACGGAATTTCTGAAGCCGGCAAATACGTAGAGATGAAGGCCACCATGGACGTGGCTGTGGTCATCAGCAACTGCCCCCAACTCAACAACCCCTGTAACGCATATAATCCGACCCCCGTACGGTTGCTGGTATGGGGCGCCGATGTTTCGTAAGGTACTCATTGCCAACCGCGGCGCAATCGCCTGCCGCATCCTCCGCACGCTCCGCAAAATGGGCATTGCCAGCGTCGCCGTTTACTCTGAGGCAGACCGCCACGCTGCCCACGTAGAAGAAGCCGACGAAGCCTACCTGCTCGGCCCCGCCCCTGCTGCTCAAAGCTATCTCCTCGGCGACAAGATCATCGCCATCGCCAAAGAAACCGGCGCTGAAGCGATCCATCCCGGCTACGGCTTCCTAAGCGAAAACGCAAGTTTCGCCGATCAGTGCGCCGCTGCTGGTATTAAGTTCATCGGCCCAACGGGCGACCAGATGCGAGCCTTCGGCCTCAAGCATCGCGCGCGCGAACTTGCCGTCGCCGCCAACGTTCCCCTCCTGCCTGGCACCCCTCTCTTAAGCGGCGTAGAAGAATCGCTCACTGAAGCCAGCCGCATCGGCTATCCCGTAATGCTCAAGAGCACCGCCGGCGGTGGTGGCATCGGTATGCGGCTCTGCCGCAGCGCAGAGGAGCTCAGTGAAAACTACTTGAGCGTTGAACGCTTGAGTCTCGCGAACTTCAAAGACGCCGGCCTCTATCTCGAGAAGTACGTCGAACGCGCCCGCCACATCGAAGTACAGATCTTCGGCAACGGCAAAGGCCAGGTGATCGCCCTCGGCGAACGCGATTGCTCCGTGCAGCGCCGCAACCAGAAGATCATCGAAGAAACTCCCGCCCCCGGCCTTAGCGACACGCAGCGCAGCGAACTCCTCGCCGTTGCCGAACGCCTTGCCCTCACCGTAGGCTATGAATCCGCCGGCACCGTCGAGTTTGTCTACGATGCTTCAAACGGCCAGTTTTACTTCCTCGAAGTAAACACGCGCCTCCAGGTCGAACACGGCGTCACCGAAGAAGTCACCGGTGTTGACCTCGTCGAATGGATGCTCCGCGCCGCCGCTGGCGAGATGAACGATCTCGAAGCCATCCGGCCCAAGTCGCACGGTGCTTCCATCCAGGTGCGTCTCTACGCCGAAGACCCCTTCAAGAACTTCCAGCCCAGCGCCGGCCTGCTCACTAACGTGGTCTTCCCGTCTGCTGCGCGAGTCGATGGCTGGGTCCGTTCAGGCACCAACGTCACCGCGTTCTACGATCCTCTGCTAGCAAAGCTAATCGTCAAAGCCAATACCCGCGACGAAGCAATTGCCCTGCTTCAGGACGCCCTGCAATCCACGCGTCTGGACGGCATCGAAACCAACCTCGGCTACCTGCGTGAACTCATCTCCGGCAAACAATTCGGCCAGGGCGATGTCTACACGAAGATGACCGATACCTTCGTCTTCCAGCCGCGCACCATTGAGGTGCTCGATGGCGGAACGATGACGACGGTGCAGGATCTCCCCGGCCGTCTCGGCTATTGGGATGTCGGTGTACCTCCCTCAGGCCCCATGGACGCCTTGAGCTTCCAACTCGGCAACCGTCTGCTCGGCAATGCCGACACTGCCGCCGGCTTTGAGTGCACCCTCAGCGGCCCCACTCTGCGCTTCAACGTCGCCACCCGCATCGCTCTGACGGGTGCAGTGATGGAAGCAACGCTCGATGGCAACCCCGTCCCCAACTGGCAGGCGATCGACGTCCCAGCCGGCGCAACTCTCGAACTGCAAGCGATCGAAGGCCCGGGCGCACGCACCTACATCCTCTTCGCTGGTGGTCTTGAAGTCCCAGACTATCTCGGCAGCAAGAGCACCTTTACGCTCGGCAACTTCGGCGGCCACGGTGGCCGCGCCGTCCGCACGGGCGACACCCTCCATCTGGCAAGCACACACACCACAGAAGCCGCAGCAATCGAAGTCCCGGCGATCTCAAACAACTGGGAAATCGAAGTCCTCTACGGCCCCCATGGCGCGCCTGAATTCTTCACCCCCGGCGACATCGAAGCATTCTTCGCCGCAAACTGGAAGGTCCACTACAACTCCTCCCGCACCGGCGTCCGCCTCATCGGGCCCAAGCCCAAATGGGCACGCAAAGACGGCGGCGAGGCGGGCCTCCATCCTTCAAACATCCACGACAACGCCTACGCCATCGGCGCAATCGACTTCACCGGCGACATGCCCGTCATCCTGGGCCCTGACGGCCCAAGCCTCGGCGGCTTTGTCTGCCCCGCAACCATCACCTCACGGGACCTCTGGAAGATCGGCCAACTCAAGGCCGGCGATACAGTCCACTTCCACGCAGTGCAAAAGAACGGCGAACGCGCCCCCGCCATCCTGCATCGCAACAAGGACGTAGTCTTCCGCCAAGCCGGTGATCGATACCTGCTAATTGAATACGGCGAACTCATCCTTGACCTCCCGCTGCGCTTCCGCGTCCAAGCCGTCTACAACTGGTTCCAGAACCACAAGCCCGCCGGCGTCATCGACGTCACCCCCGGCATCCGTTCTTTCCAGGTGCACTACGATCCCACTCACGTAAGCCGCGAAACGCTGATCGAGTTGATCGACCGTGCCGAAGACGACATCGATAGCAACCAGGCCACCGAGGTCTCTTCGCGCGAAGTCTGGCTGCCGCTCAGTTGGGACGACCCAGCCACCCAACTCGCCATCGACAAGTACATGCGCTCGGTCCGTCCAGACGCTCCCTGGTGCCCGTCCAACATCGAATTCATCCGCCGCATCAACGGTCTGGATTCCATTCAAGACGTTTACGACACCGTCTTCAACGCGAGCTACCTCGTACTCGGCCTAGGCGACGTCTACCTTGGCGCACCCGTAGCAACCCCGCTCGATCCGCGCCATCGTCTGGTCACCACCAAGTACAACCCGGCCCGCACCTGGACAGCCGAAAACTCCGTCGGCATCGGCGGCGCATACATGTGCGTCTACGGCATGGAAGGCCCCGGCGGCTACCAGTTTGTTGGCCGCACGATCCAGATGTGGAATACCTACCGCACCACGCGCGAGTTCACGCCCAACCACCCCTGGCTGCTGCGCTTCTTCGATCGAATCCGCTTCTTCCCGGTCAGCGCCGATGAATTACTGAAGCTCCGTGAAGACTTCCCCAACGGCCGCTACCCTCTGCGCATTGAAGAAGGCAGCTTCCGCCTCGACGAGTACAAGCAATTCCTTGAATCGATCAGCGAATCGGCCACCGCCTTCCAGACCAAACAACGCACTGCCTTCCAGGAAGAGCGCGCCCGCTGGGCAGCCATCGGTGCCGACAAGGTCAACGACGAAGCGGACCTTGTTGTCGAAGCCGCACCCGAGATCGTCATCCCTCCCGGCTTCAAGGCCCTCAAAGCCTCAAGCGCCGGCAGCATCTGGAGCATCGACGCGCAAGAAGGCGATCAGCTCAAGCCCGGCCAGAAGGTCATCCTCATCGAAGCCATGAAAATGGAAGTCGCCGTGGCCACTGCCACCGGTGGCCGCCTCCATTCCGTCCACTGCAAAACCGGGCAAGCCGTAATGCCCGGACAAATCCTCGCCATCCTGCAACCGGAGCCCAAAGCATGAAGCCAACAGAAGCAGTCCGCCAAGCCTATGCTCGGATCAACGCAGAAACCCGGCAACCCATCTGGATCGCGAAAGTCCCCGAAGACGTAGCGATGTCCCAGGCTGCCGCTCTTGAAGCCCATCCCGAGGCCGCCTCCAAGCCCCTCTACGGCCTCACCTTCGCCGTCAAAGACAACATCGACGTAGCAGGCATGCCCACCACAGCAGCCTGCCCTGCCTACGCCTACACTCCAGACAAGAACGCCCATGTCGTAGACCAACTCCAGGCCGCCGGCGCAATCCTCGTAGGCAAAACGAACATGGACCAGTTCGCTACCGGCCTCGTCGGTACACGCTCCCCCTACGGCGCCTGCTCCAGCGTCTTCAATCAGGACTACATCTCTGGCGGCTCCAGCTCTGGCTCTGCCGTCGCGGTCGCGCTCAACCAGGTAGACTTCTCACTCGGCACAGACACTGCCGGCTCCGGCCGCGTCCCCGCCGGCTTCAACAATCTGATTGGCCTCAAGCCCACACGAGGCCTCATCAGCGCCACCGGCGTCGTCCCAGCCTGCCGCACCCTCGATTGCGTCTCGATCTTCTCAAGACAAGCCGCCACCGCACTCAAGGTCTTGCAAGCTGCAGCCAAGCCCGACCCAACTGACTTCCTCTCCCGACCCCTGGTCGCAAGCAAGGGAGCCGCCTGGCCCCCAACCAAACTCCGCCTCGGCATCCCCAAGGCTAGCCAGCTCGAATTCTTCGGCGACACAGAAGCAGAGAAACTCTATCGAGCCAGCATCGAGCGCTTTACAAAGCTGGGAGCCACAATCGTCGAGTTCGACTTCGCACCCTTCCGCCAAGCCGCAGACCTGCTCTACAGCGGCCCCTGGGTGGCCGAACGTCTGGCCGCTATCGAAGCATTCGCTACAGCCCACGAAGCCGACATGAACCCCGTCGTTGCCAAGATCATCCTCGGTGCCCGCAAGTACACCGCAGTCGATACCTACCGTTCGATCTACAGGCTTGCAGACCTGCGCACACTCACCGAGACTCAGTGGCCTCACATGGACGCGATGCTGCTGCCGACAACCGGCACTACCTTCACCCACGCCCAGGTCGCCGAAGACCCGATCGGCCGCAACACCCAGCTCGGCTACTACACCAACTTCGTCAACCTCCTCGATCTCAGCGCCCTCGCGATCCCCGCTGGTTTCCGTCCCAACGGCCTCCCCTTTGGCGTCACCCTCATCGCCCCCGCCATGGCCGAAGAATCCCTCACTGCAACAGCCCAGGCCTTCCTGAACGAACCCGCAGCCACACCCCTCCCCAACGGCTTCGTCGAAGTTGCAGTCCTGGGTGCACACCTCACCGGCATGCCGCTCAACCACCAGCTCACCTCGCGCGGCGCCTACCTGAGAGAGACCACCCGTACCTCACCCGAATACCGCTTCTACGCGCTGGCTAATTCCACCCCACCCAAGCCGGGCCTTGAGTTTTCACCCGGCATGAACGGCCCCGGAATTCAGTGGTAGACAGCTCAACGAAATCGAGAAAGAAGCCTTCGACATGCCTCCCCGGCGAGCGCAAAGCCACCTCCTTGTCTCCAAACCAGCCACGAACTCGCAGGGTCGCCCTCCCAGGTGCAATCTTCAGGTAGCCTTTCTTTAAACGTCCCAGCCCCTTACCGCTCCTCACATAGCCAGTCACTACCGATCCGCCTTTGCTGGCCAGTCCCGGTTTGGTGAAGCTGGTAATTCTGCCCAGCAAGGTCTGCAACAGGAAACCCAACACCCGAAACAGAAACGGCAGCATGAATCCAATCCCGACCACGATCGCACCCAAGACCGGCAGCGCCACCCAAGGGTAGTTGTAGGCCAGCAGAATCAAGCCAACCACACTCACATCTTCTGCCATGCTTATGGCCGAGTGCGTTACCGGGTCCGGCACCGCATGTGCTGCCAGCCGTGTCCCCATCTTCGTCGCATGTGTACCTAGTGCCAGACTCCCAGCAACCACCATTGCCACCGTCTTCATCACCGGGTCCAGATCGCCCATCGCACCCATCGCAAGCAGCGCTGCCCCCACCGGCCGGATGAAGGTATGAACCCCATCCCAAATCGGGGTAAAGCCCGGAACCTTATCCGCCACGAACTCCGCCAGATAAAAAACTGCCGCCACAGACAAAACAATTGGGTTCCCGAGTACCGACAACCCCTCAGGTAATCCATGTAGCCATCCCAGACGCTGCGCAAGGCCTACCGTTAGCACCACTGCATACACGTTTAGGCCAGAAGCAACCCCAATTCCTAACAAACTCGACAGTCCCTGGGCAAAGTCCATTTCGAAGTCGACCTCCATCGACAGCCTAGCGCAACTCAAAATCGGGAAACTAGTACCCGAGAGCAAATAGTTTCCCGACCCGTCTCTAAGGTGTACGCCTCATTGTTTGCTTTCGTTCCCTCGCCGATTCTACTTTCGTACCCAGTACTGGGTCCAGATTCGCAAGGCGGGTCGAAATGGCGTTTGAACTAGGAACAAGAGTCGGCGACTACCAGTTTATTGACGTGGTAGAAAGCAACCGCGAAGGCACCAGCTACAAGGTACGTAACGTACCTGAGCAGCGCTATGAGATTTTGCGTGTGCTCTCTGAGGCAACTCAGAGTGACCGTCTACGTCTGGAACGCTTCCAGCGTGAGGCCAAAATCCTTTCCCGCCTCAATCATCCCCACATCGTCAACTACCGTGCTTCGAGCCAGATAGACGGTCGTTTTGTATTGGCCACAGAACTGGTAGAAGGAACCTCCATCGCAGAACGCCTCGAAATTGGCCCGATCTCGCTTCCCGATGCGGTCCGGCACATCTGGCAGGCTCTCGAAGCTCTGGAATGTGCCCACGCCGAAGGCGTAGTTCACCGCGATGTAAGCCCAGCGAAGCTCCTTCTCACTTCAGATTCCGAACTCAAGCTCAGCGGTTTCTCGCTTGCGCGCAGCACCGCAGACCCTCGTCTCACCCAGGCAGGAGTCGCCGTCGGCACGGCCCACTACATGTCCCCAGAGCAGGTACAGGCAAACTCTGATCTCGATGCCCGTTCCGATCTGTATTCTCTGGGCGTTGTTTTCTACGAGCTCCTCGCCGGGCGCAAGCCCTTCGATGCGGAAAGCCAGTTTGATGTCATGCTGGCCCATGTTGAGACTCTGCCTGACCCTCCAAGCAAATGGAATCCACAGGTCACTACAGAACTGGACGCCCTGATCCTGAAAGCGCTCGCCAAAAAGGCTGACATGCGCTTCCAGTCTGCTCGCGAATTCCGCGAAGCTCTGATGGCAATCTCTCTCGGTGCCACCCCAGAGCCGGCTGAAGACATTGAAAAAGCCCTCGCTTCGATGAAGCGCAAGGGTAAGGAATCCAATCGCCAGGCCCAGGTGCTCGCCGATGAAATTCTCGGCCATCAAACCGATATCGCCAACGTCGCTGCAGGCAAAAGCGCAACCCCGCTTCCAGACGCCTACTACGGCCTGCCCAAAGAACTCGCATATGCTCTGGTAGCACTCGCTGCAGTAGGAATCTTCTTTCTCATGACGGGATTCAAGTAAGCATGGCACTGCAAATCGGCGAATCCATCGGGCACTATCAGATCGTTGAAGAACTCGGCGTCGGCGGAAATGGTCGCGTCCTCAAGGTCCAGCATCTGATTACCCGTCGCCGTGAGGCGATGAAGATTCTTGCAAATGGCCGCCCCACATCGCAAGAATACGCCCACCGCGTTTTGCGCGAAATCCGCCTCCAGGCCAGCCTCGATCACCCCAATATCGCCGCCGTTCTCAATGCCTTCTGGCTCGAAGACGATCTCGTGATGATCATGGAATTGATCGATGGCGTAACCCTTCAAAAGATCCTCGAGCGCCGTCGCCTCAACATCGATCAATCGATCAATCTCGTCCGCCAGGTGCTCAACGCTCTCACCTACGCCCATGCCAACGGCGTGATTCATCGCGACGTATCCACCGCCAACATCATCGTCTGCGAAGACGGTCGCGTAAAGCTCACAGACTTCGGCCTTGCCAAGGGCTCCGCTGACCTGAACATTACAGAGTCCGGTGGAATGGTCGGTTCCCCCTATTACATTTCCCCGGAGCAAGTCCGTGGCACTGCCGCCACAGACCAGCGCAGCGATATCTACTCCACCGGCGTTGTTCTCTACGAACTCCTCACCGGTACGCGGCCTTTTGAAGCCGATTCCACCTTCATGCTGATGCAGGCCCACGTGCAGCAGAAGGCTGCCGCTCCGATTGAGCGAAACGCCGCCATCCCGCAATTCATTAGCGAAGCCGTTATGAAAGCGATGGCAAAGAATCCGTGGGATCGTTTCCAAACCACCGCCGATTTCCTGGCCGCCCTCGAAGGGCCTGTAGAGAAGCCTCTACCGCTCCCGGAATTCGAGACTCCACCACCACCTCCTCCTGTTCAGCATTCTCACTCTTTTGCCGCGCCCATCCCACATGAGGATGCCCCGGTAGCAGCCAAGGCCAAAACTCCTGTCCCGGCCGGTGCTATGCGCCGCATTCTCACCTCACCTGCGGTGGCTGTGATTCTCGGCGTTGGTATTGTCGTTGCCGCAGTTGCCCCAGTCATGTTCTACGACTTCGAATCCGGACGGCCCCGCTTCAGCGATTCACCAAAGCCTGTTCCGGCCGAATCTAATTCAGCAATCCCAACCAAATCGGAAGCCCCGATTCTTACCGCTGGGCCAAAGGAAATTCCCGCTGAACCGAAAGGCAGTGGCAGCCTGATTCAGCGACGCGCTGCTGCGGCTCGAAAGAATCAGGCCGTTTCTGCCCCCGCTGCCCCAGCCCCGCAAATCGTAGTCTGGGGCGATGCGAAAACTGCGCCCGTCGTCACACAAGCTTCACCGCCCGTTCCTGCTCCTGTTGCCGTTCCTCCACCTGTCACAAAAAAGATGGAAGAACCACCGCCCGTATTGCCTTCATCTGCGCCTAAAGCGGTTATCGAGCCTACAGTGCAGCAGCCGGTAGGCAATGTTCCCCGCCGCGGTCTCTTCCGCCGCCTCGCGACTGGGGTTCGCTCCCTCAACCCCGTACGCAAAGATTCTGCCGTCGCTGAAAGGCCCTAGAGCTTCGATGCAACCGGCGGATGCGTCTCCACTTTGTTCCGAACCGGCTTCACTGTTTTCAAATAAGCAAAGATCGCCTTCAAGTCGTCATCCGGTAGCTTCCTGAATCCAAGCCAGGGCATCACGGTAAAGTTCGCCTGTACTGCGACTGGAAGATTCTCATCGGTAAAGTTGCGATATCCGCGAAACTTATCGAGAAAGCGCTCTTCAGTCCAGGCTCCAATCCCGGTCTCCGGGTCAGGGCTGATATTGGCGCTCACCACCTCAAGCCCAGGAACTCGAAACACCTCTCCCCCGGCAAAGTTCATTCCTTCGACAGGCGCACCCTTCTCCATCTTTGTGTGACAAGTCTCGCAGCCTGCCATACCAACCAGGTACTTTCCATAAGCCACCTGGTTTTGACGGTCTGGTGCCGGTATCTTACCCGCAACAGGTTGCGGCGCACTCTTCATCAATACATTCACCGGAAAATCCACCTTGCTCGGTGGTACTTGATGTTTCACCGCAGGCATCGTTCGCATGTAAGCTACCAGCGACTCAACGTCCTCATCACTCATCTTGGCGTAGCTCTGATAAGGCATCATCGGAAAGAGCGCACGGCCATCTCGCGATACCCCTTCGCGTACGGCCCTGATGATCTCACCATCCGTCCATTGGCCCAATCCGTGTTCTGGATCCTGGCTGATATTGGGCGGCGCAATCCTGCCAGGAAGCCCCAATTCCTTAGGAAAAACTGTCCCGGACCCACTCATACCAGCCAGCACCGGGCCGCCAAATTTCTTATAGTCGCGCTCGGAATGACATCCTTCACAATCCGCGAGTTGCTCGTAGATATACTTGCCTCGCGCCACTCGCGCTTCACTCCGCTCAACTTTGATCGAGGAAGCCCGTAAAGATTTCGGTCCTCTCATCACTAACCAGCTAGCCAGCCCAACCACGCCGACGAGGGTGCCCAAAAGTATCATTCGTTTCATTGCACTAATCTACGCGAAAGCAATCAGACAAAGAGCTCAAAAGTTTAGGGGCGAGTCGCCTGCTCAAGTTTTCCCAGTTGCACAAAGGCATGCTCATTCGTCTCCCCGCACAGCTCGAAAGTCGCTGCATAACTTACACACACCGCCGGCCG
>JAPKYY010000812.1 GCA_026394095.1 Acidobacteriota bacterium
TCAGGTCTTCCTTCGTCGTGATCCCGAACTCGTAACCCACGCCCTCCGCAATCTCGAAGGCGACGAAGCTGCCATGCTAGACCGCGCCGCCACCATCATCGCCACTTACTTCCGGGCCGAACGCTGGGCTTACTCCACCAGTGACAGCGACAGGAGCGATGCCACCACCCGCCTTCTATTCCTCAAGGGCGACTCGATCGACCTCCACCTCTACGGCCGCCGCTTCCTCTCCGAAGACATCGAAACCCTCGACCGCTTCAGCGAAATCATTGCCCGCGAAATCGACCGCGCCCGCACCCGCGAACTCGAAAGTCTGATGGTGCAGGCCGAACTCAAGGCCCTGCAAGCCCAGATCCACCCCCACTTCCTCTTCAACGCCTTGAACGCCCTCTACGGCAGCATCCCCCGTCAAGCCGCCGACGCGCGGCGTCTGGTCTTGAGCCTGAGCGAAGTCTTCCGCTACTTCCTCACCACCTCCAAGTCCACCGTCAAGCTGGAAGAAGAGCTCACCATCATCGAGGCCTATCTCGAAATCGAAAAGGCACGTCTGGGGCCCAGGCTCACCACCACCATTGATATAGACGATTCCCTCCGCTCGCTCACTATCCCGGTTCTGAGCGTCGAGCCGCTAGTTGAGAACGCCATCAAACACGGCATCGCCGCTCAACCCGGCCCAGGCTCTATGACCCTTACCGCCCGCCTGGAACAAGATTTTCTTGTAATCGAGGTCCACGACACCGGCCGCGGCCTCATCGACTCTGATTCCAAAGAATCTAATCGCGTCGGTCTTGCAAACGTCCATCGCCGCCTCCAGCTGCATTACGGAGACGGTGCCAGCCTCGACGTTTCTGCCGTTGAAACAGGCACCCGCGCCCAACTCCGTATTCCCGCTCACCAGCCGTTAATATCCGCTCATGGTGCACAGGCCGCCGCCAGCGCAAATCTCCTCGGTGCTTAACTAAAAGCAGTAGAACCTGTGATGAGTACCCGAATGTTGAATGCGCTCATTGTCGATGACGAACCTCTCGCCCGCCGGGTTTTGCGCGAAGAGATCGAAGCCCTCGAGACGATCACGATCACAGGCGAAGCTGAAGATGGTCAGGGAGCGCTCGCCCTGATCGCCACCACCAATCCCGACATCGTCTTCCTCGACATCCAGATGCCCGGAATGACGGGCCTCGATGTGTTGCGCGAATATAAGGGCGGCGAACACATTCCTGTCTTCATCTTCGTAACGGCCTTTGACGAGCACGCTATTCAGGCCTTCGAAGCGGGAGCCATCGATTACCTGCTCAAGCCCGTTAGCCAGCAGCGTCTGGCTAAGGCCATTGATAAAGCCCGCCGCCTCAGCCGCAACCACTCAGACAACATCGAGACGGTTGCAAAGATGCAGGAGTCTGTAGCCAGCCACAGCAAGAACACCCGCCGCATTGTCGGCAAAGTGGGCAAAGAATACTACCTCCTCGGGGCCGACGAAGTTCTTGCCTTCCAGGCCGAGGGCGAACTGGTCTGGATCATCACGGCAAAGCAAAAATTCCTCGCCACACAAACCCTCAAGTCCATCCAGGACAAACTCGAAGGCCTCAACTTCCAGCGCATCCACCGCAACTCGCTGGTCAATCTCGAGCACGTCAGGAAAATGTCCGCCATGAGCAGCCAGCGCTGGCTTTTAACCCTGTCGAACGGCCAGGAATTCGTAGTC
>JAPKYY010000130.1 GCA_026394095.1 Acidobacteriota bacterium
GCCCACCGTCGTGCATGCTACGCAAGACGAAGAGATGTTTATTTGAGGAATGGTTGATATCCATAGCCACGTCCTGTACGGAATGGACGATGGCTCCCCCGATATCGAAGTTAGTCTTGAGATGTTGCGCATGGCCGGGCGTCATGGCACAACCGACATTGTGGCAAGCCCACATGCCAATCTTGAGTATCGTTTTGATCCAGAACTGATTGCCGAACGCAAAGCTGCGCTCGAAGAGCGCAACGACAGTGGAGTGAAAGTGCATCTGGGCTGTGACTTTCACTTGCAATACGAAAATATTGCCGATGCCCTGAAGAATCCGCGCAAATATACGATTGCCAATGGGCCCTATATTCTGGTTGAGTTTTCAGACTTGCTGATCCTGAAAACGACTTCGCAAATCTTTGGCGATTTACTCTCAGCCGGGATGATCCCCGTGATCACGCATCCAGAGCGCAACCTGTTGCTGCAGATGCGGATCAAAGAGTTGGCCGAATGGGTAGAGATGGGTTGCTCGATCCAGGTTACCGGGCAGAGCCTTGAGGGTGTGTTTGGGAGCAAAGCCAAGGCATTCAGTGAAAAGCTGATGGATGAGAGCATGGTGCACTTCATCGCTAGCGATGCGCACGACCTGCGCCGCCGGCCTCCCGTAATGGATAGCGCTTTCAAGCTGGTAGATAAAAAGTGGGGCGAAGAAACAGCCAAATATCTCTTCATTGCAAACCCGGGTGCAGTACTGAAGGGCGAGAAGTTGGTGGGTGCCTCCAGGCCGCGCAAAAAGGGATTTTTTTCCTTCTTTGGATAGAAGTTTCAAGATTGCCACTGGCTTGTCGATATGGGCCATGTGGCAGACACCAGTTTTTCGATCCAGGAACTAGAAAGAGTCTTCGCGGAGAGCCCGAAGCTTGGCCACGAGCAACTTCAGCAGTGGAAAGCTGAGCATCATGCTGATTTTTTACGGCAGGCGATCGAACTTCTCGAATCCGGGCAGGGTAATAGTTTTTCTCAAATCGTATTGAAGCTCCTGCGGCAGGATTCCTCCAGCCTGAAGCAACTTGTTGCTACCGCAGATCTGTTGAGTCTCGATGATTCCATTCGCATGCTTCGAGTGGCGAGCAAGAACGATGCCGGCTATCAGAATCACCTCGTAACAAACGTAAAATCCGAGATCGATACTGCTGGTGCCTGGGTTGCCAAGCAGGAACTAACCCGTGTGCTTGAGATCTTGTCCAAGGCAGTGGATGCCGAGCATCTGGAGGGCATCCTCGCCCTCTTGAGTGAACACCCAGACCCACGGTTACGGTCCAAAGTGGCGATGCTCGCCGGCTCGCTGCTACGGCATCAACCCAAGTGTGTCGCGTTGCTCAAAGATGCTGATCCGCGCGTGAGGGCAAATGCCGTCGCTTCTTTGTGGGGGCGTCGTGATACGGAATCGATTCAGACTTTTAAGGAAGCGAGTCTCGATTCCCACCACCGTGTGATTGCCAATGGGCTCTTCGGGTTGTATCAGGCAGGGGAGATTTCGTCTGTCCGTGGGATTCTCAAACTGGTGCGCGATGCCGATCTGGATCGTCAGCTTGCCGGGGGCTGGTTGATCGGACAGACGGCCGATCCACGCTTCCTGGCGGTAGTCGAAGAATATCTCACCGTGAAGACCGGGCGCGTGAAATTGGGGCTGCTGAATGCATCGAGAAAGATCAAGAAGCGGCTGAGTGATCTTAAGTCAAAGCCAGCGCTTGGCGTGGAGTTGGTGTGTTTTGACCGGCTGGAGAAAGGCCGGGTTCGGGCAAGTCTGATGTTGCGCCGTGCCGACGGAAGCGCATTTGAGCTGAATGAATTGATGGCTACGCAGGTGGTTCTCAGAGATGGCGATTTGCGCGTCGATCAGTTTCATTTCGAGGCGCGAGGTAGTAAGGAAGCTTCTCATACTGTCTTTCTGATTCCGCAGAAATCCGATGCAGCCAAAAGCTTTCACGGCCAGATGGAACAAGGCATGGAGATGGCCATTGCCAGGAAGCGGCCCTCCGACTACTGGTCGATTCAGAAATACAATACTCGAACCAGCACTGCCCAGGCTGAGCCCACATTAATCGACTTCTCGGTGAATGCCGAGAGCCTCATTAAGGACCAGCTAAAGGATCTCGATGGTGCCTCGGCGAGCCTTGCGGAAGGATTGGAATTGGCAATCGGTTCCTTTCCCGCCTCTTCAGGCCGCAAGCATCTGGTGCTGGTTCTGGACCCTGATCTTGGTAACGAATTTGAAGTGCCTCCTCATTGGCCCGCACTGTTTGAAAAGCAGGGTGTGGTGCTTTATGTCGTCTGCTGTGGCGAACTCAGCGAAGCCACGGCTCAGTCTCTCTGGCAACTCTGCTCTGCCCGTCGTGGCGCGTACCTGGAGTTGAAGGTGGAATCTAAAGTGCCGGCTGCCCTGGGGCAATTGGCCTCAGCTCTGCCTGGATGTTTTTATCTCACCTATTTGCTGGGACGATCCTTGCCAAACCCGGATCCTTTGCAGCGAGTGACGATCGAAGTGCTGCCTCCAGATGGCTACGGCCGGATCGTGATTCAGGAGAATGGCGAACTTGTTGTCGATGATCCAACTGGCTCATCCGATTCGCTAAACACTGAAGGCTAAACTGAGAACGTGAGATGGATTCGCGTTCTTTTGTTTTTCTCGCTGATTTGCCCTGCGCTTTTCAGTCAGGAAACTCAGCTCAAATTGGGTGATTTGAGCCGGGTGCTGAGAGAGGCCAGCCTTGATCCTGAGGCTTGTTTTCGAGTGCGGGACTTCGCTTATCGTCGCAATGAAGTCCGGCTCTTCCTTACTGAAGGCGTACTGATTTTCCGTAAGCCGGTAAACGGCATCAGAACCGGTGCTGTCTTTGTTGCCAGCGAAGCTCTTGAGGATGCCGAGATCCTCCTGATTCCGCCTAACAGAATGGAGCGCCGATCGCTTGCGAGTTTTACGGGCGAGCCCAATCTGGCCGAGCACTTTCAGGCAGCAGTTTTTCTGTTTACCGATGGTACCGGTGAGAAATGGATGGAAGAGCTCAATCGCAGCGAGACGGCAAAGCGCAGCCCTGAGCGTGGAGTACTGGTGGCCGAGAAGTGGAACGATGTAGTTCGCAATCTCAGCGATAGCCTTGAGACTCGCTTGCTCGAAGATCTGAGTAACGGTGGTGGACCGGGGAAGGGTTGTTTCTTCGCGGCTCTTTCGGGGCGCAAACTCGGAAATTTCGATATCTATTTGGATCCTCGCGGCCGTGAAGAATTACTGGTTGGTCAGCTTGAGAATCTGGAGGGCCGTAATCGTTACAACTTCTGGGCGCACTTTGAGCCGAAGAGGGCTCAACCCATACTGGTACCCGGGCCGGTTGCGAAGATCGAGCGTTTTGAGGTGAAGGCTGTCATTGCCGAAGACCTGCACTTTAACGCCACTATACGCATGACCTTGCGTTCGAACCAGGATGGTCTGACTGTCTTGCCGGTGGATCTTTCTCCCCGGCTGAGAGTCAAGGCTGCCCGGTGGAATGGCAAGCCTGTTGAAGTCTTCCAACGTGATGCCCTGCGGGCCAATCTGTTGAGGAATGGGGATTCTGAAGGATTGCTCCTTCAGCCGGCAGAGCCCCTGAAACTGGGTGAGACGGGAGTGCTTGAGATTGAAGAAGAGGGCAACATCTTCTTTCGTGCAGGCAATGGAGTTTTGTACCTTGCGACACGGGCGAGCTGGTTTCCGCAAATGCAGTTTCAAGCCGCTCCGTTTGAAGCAAGTTTTGAGCATTCCAAATTACTTACGCTGGTCTGCCCTGGTGATCGCAAAGAAGTCATGTCGGGCGACAACAAGCTGACTACCTGTAAGGTGAATCAACCCTTGCGGCTCTTCGGGTTCAACCTCGGCGCTTTTGAATCGACCTCGGTCAAGCGTGGGGGATTTGAAGTAGAGGTTTACGCAAACAAGACGCTGGAAAGCGCGTTGGTAAACAGGCCAACCCAAATCATGGTTTCGCCGCAGCCAGCGCCAGGTCAACGGCGGCGTATCGATTTTCCTGTCGTCCTGAGTACACCTCCCAGTCCAGCCGACCCCTTGTCGCGCATGCCTTCGATGGCCGAAGAGATTGCCGGGGCGATGGAGTTTTTTAGCTCGCGCTTTGGGCCTCCTCCCTTGGCCCGTGTGGTAGCTGCACCCATTCCGGGCTCTTTCGGACAAGGCTTCCCTGGCTTTCTCTATCTTTCGACACTCGCCTATCTTGAGGATCGTCATCTGCCTGCGACAGAGAGAGCCGAATGGCAGGGTAGATACTTCCGCGAAATTCTGGAAGCACATGAACTCGCTCACCAATGGTGGGGAAATCATGTTGGTTTTGAAAACTATCGGGATGAATGGCTGGCAGAGGCCCTGGCCAACTATTCGGCTCTGCTGTATTTAGAGAAACGTCACGGACTAAAATCGGTGGACATTGTGCTCGAAGAGTATAAGCGCCGGCTGATCTTTGAAGGCAAGGACGGTAAGAGTCTGGATTCGGCCGGGCCTCTGGTCTTTGGCATGCGCCTGCGCTATTCCGATCCGGTGGCCTGGCACGCTGTGAATTACGGCAAGAGTACATGGGTCCTGCACATGTTGCGCAACCGGCTTGGAGATGCTGCCTTTCTCAAAATGCTGGCACAGCTGGCGAAAGATTACGCTGGTAAAGCCATGACCACCGAGGACTTGCGGCGCGCTGCTGCGGCAATGCTACCCAAGGATGCTCCTGATCGTGACCTCGTGAATTTCTTTGAGACCTGGGTCTATGGCACGGGAATGCCTCATCTGGAGCTGACGACTACCCTCAAGGGTGTTGCCCCGCGCAAAGTGATGGAGTTGCGTCTCAAGCAGACACTGGTTCCCGAAGACTTTGCTCTCGATGTGCCGGTGGAGATCCAGTTGCCGCGCGGACAAAAGTCGATCCGGTGGATGCGAAGTGGCCCGGAAGACGATGTCCTTGAGATCCCTGTAATTGGTCCAGTGCCGCCAAAGGTGCTTCTGGATCCTCGAGGGACAATTCTGAAACGCTAACGCGGGGTATCCTTGAATCTGGATGGAATCTCCCGTACAGGAATCGCCCGAAGTCCGGGCCACACGCGTTTCGATCATTATTGTTTCCCAGCATCAGAGTCAGCTCCTGCGGCCGACGTTGAGTGCGCTGGCGGCCCGGTCTGAGCCAGAGCTCAGCGAGGTGCTGGTTGTTGACTGCGGCAGCCGCGATGGCAGTGCTCGCCTTGATGATGAGTTCGAGGGGATTACAATCCTCAGACTCCCACACAACTTTGGTTGGACCAAAGCTGTCAACATCGCCACTCGCACCGCCAAGGGCGAGTATTTGTTGCTCCTGCCGAATGGTTGCCAGGTGGGTCCGGATTCGATCCAGCAGATGTTGAGCGCGCTTGAGGCTGACCCTCAGGCCGGGGCGGTGTGTCCGTCGGTAGAACTCTCGGCCCTGCCCAAGCCTGGCGATACGACACTCGCCAAGGGCAACGAGTACCCCTTTGACCAGCCGGTGTTGCTGCCGAAGCTGGCTCTGGTGAGTATGAACTATCTGCCCGACAAGTATGGCCAATACTATGGCGATATTGAGTTGTTCCACAAGATGAAGGAAGCGGGCAAGCGTGTGCTTGTTTTGAAGGATCTGGTGTTGCCGCGAGAACGGGCCGCACAGGAAATGATCAGCCCGGAGATGGACGAAGCCGACCGGATGAATGGGCTTGGTGCCTTCTATTCGAAGAACTATGGTTTTATGGCTGGCTTCGGATTCTGGCTGGCTCAAACCGCCAAAGCTTTCTTTTCATTCCGTCTAGGGCTTGCGGGGAAACTCTTAGGCGGTTCTAAGGTGGATGGACTATAAAGATTTCCTTCTTTGATCCGATCTTCTCCTTGAGGATCATCATAGATGGACGCAATGCTCTGGTTGTTTATGCCTTTGTTTGTCGCTGCCGGGTCGGCTTTGCTGGCTTATTTTGTCATGCAGTCGAAGCTGGAAGTAGCGATTTCTAAAGAACGTGAGACGATGGCCGAGGCCCGGGCTGCGATCGCAACCCATGCCAAGACACTCGAGGAAACCATTAAGGCGACAGAAGAACGCGCCCGCCGTCAGGCTCTCGATGACTTTCTCGCCGACTTCCGCGTTGAAGAACGTCACTACTCTCGCGAGAGCAAGAGCCTCTTTCTCAACCGCAAGTCGATGGTTCTTCAAGAACGCCTCTTTTTCCGCAACATTCCGCTCAGCAACTGGGTAGAGCACGAGATGGTGGTAGAAGATGGTGGCGACCTGCAGAAGCTCGCCAAGGCTTGTAGCGTATTCAGCGCTCGCGGCATGTCCGGCGACAGCCCTGCTCCCGCGATTCCGCAGTTGGCTGGTATGGGCGGTGCAGTCCCGGTTTCTTCTGCCAAGCTCCTCTCCATGGATTCGCCGCAGCCCCGCCGTAAAGGCATCGCCGGCTAATTCCGGTAGGCTACACTGAAGGCTAAAGGGGCTTTTCCAAGCCAAGCCAGCCATCCATGTCTGCCGTATCCATCCACACCTCAATCGCCGAAGAAATCCTTGCTCTCAAAAAAGAACGCAAGGCGATTATTCTCGCCCATCACTACCAGGAATCTGAGATTCAGGAACTGGCCGATGTCATTGGCGACAGCCTTGAACTCGCTCGAAAGGCCAAGCAGTTTGAAGGCGAAGTGATTGTTTTTTGTGGTGTCTGGTTTATGGCCGAGACGGCAAAGCTGCTCAACCCCGAACGAATTGTGGTTGTCCCTGACAAAAATGCCGGTTGCAGCCTGGTCGATAGCTGTCCCGCAGATCAGCTTCGAGCCTTTAAGCAACGATATCCCGATCATGTCATCGTGAGCTATATCAACACTTCTGCTGCAGTGAAGGCTGAAAGCGACATCATCTGCACGTCCCGTAATGCCGTCCAGGTAGTGAATTCGATTCCTGCCGACAAGCCGATTCTCTTCTGCCCTGACATTAACCTCGGCAACTATGTAAAGCAGCAGACTGGCCGTCAAAACATGAAGATCTGGCAGGGTGCCTGTATCGTTCATGCGACGTTTGCCGCTCGTAAATTGACCGCAGCCAGACTGGAACACCCAACGGCTCTAGTGGCAGCCCACCCGGAATGCCCAGCTGAGGTGCTGGCAATGGCTGACTACATCGGCTCTACTTCGGCTCTGATCGAGCACTGTGTCAAGAGCGATGTTCCTGAGTGGATCATCATGACCGAAAGCGGCGTTCGACATTCCCTCGAGAAGGGTGCCCCGTCCAAGAAGTTCTATTTTGTCCCGAACGAAAACTGCAACTGCAGTGAATGCCCCTACATGCGGATGAACACGCTTGAAAAGTTGCGGGATTGCCTCGATACACTGGAACCCAGGCTTGAGTTGCCCGCTTCCATCATGGAACGCGCGAGGCTGCCGATCGAGCGCATGCTCGCTCTCTAGGAAAGGATTTCGTGCAGGCACCACTTGTTGATCGCTTCGGCCGTCTGCACGACAATCTTCGGATTAGCGTTACAGACCGCTGCAACATCCGCTGTTTTTACTGCATGCCTGAGGAAGGCGGCCAGTATGCTCCGAAGCAGGAGATCCTCAGCTTTGAAGAAATGGCCCGGTTTACCCGCGTGGCCGTTGGGCTGGGCGTTCGCAAGCTGCGCATCACCGGTGGTGAACCACTGGCACGCAAAGACCTGCACAAGCTGATCGCGATGCTCACCGATATCGAGGGCATCGAAGATATCGCTCTTACGACGAATGCCGTCTTGCTGGGCGCACAGGCAAAAGCACTTTACGATGCGGGTTTGCGACGCCTCAATGTTCACCTGGATACGCTGGATCGCGAGCGCTTCCGCGAGATCACCCGTCGCGACGAGTTGCCACGTGTCCTCGAAGGGATCGACATTGCCCAATCCCTTGGTTTTGGGCCGATCAAGCTGAACGCAGTGGCTGTGAAGGGTGTGACAGAAGCTGACATCCTGCCGATGGCGCACTACGGCCGCGAGCGCGGCATTGAGGTTCGCTTCATTGAGTTCATGCCGCTCGATAGCCAGGGCCTATGGGACAAGACGCAGGTCCTCACGATGGACCAGATGCTCGAGCGCCTGCGCGCCGAATTTGGCGAGCTTGATGTTGTGCCTGATC
>JAPKYY010000840.1 GCA_026394095.1 Acidobacteriota bacterium
AGCATCACAACTTTCTCATCCGCTCTACTCCTCACCGGCACCGCCCCCTGCGCCACCCCATAGATGGCATACTGTGCATCGAGCAAATCCTGCACCCGGCCATTCTCAATCCCTGCAATCGCCTGATCCAGCAACTGAATCAACAGATTCAACTGAGTCATTAGAGCCTCCCCACGATTGACGCCAGAATCTGCCCCGCCGCATTACCGCTGCCAAGCAAGCTCGATTCCCGCTCGCGCAGCAAGTCCCCGGCCGCGCTCTGCGCCAGATTTACGGCAACCGTCCTGTCACGCACCACACTGTTGGACGAGACAATCCCACCGATTCCCCCTCGCAGAAGACGCCCCGTCTCGGCCAGCTTGTTGCTCTGGAAAATCCCCAATAGTCCACGCTGATCGCTAACTTCGCTGATCGCCCGGTCCACTACTTGAATTGCACCAAGCGAGCCTTCGAAATTGCTCACATCCGCCTTAGCGAGCTTCCCCTCGGCCCCAAAGCTTGCGCTTCCCTCAAGCAGCGGCCCTCCCCCAAACACAAGCGACTGCGCCACCTGATCCACCCTCTGTAATACCTGCGAAAACTCCGCCTGATCCTCATCCTTCAACTTACGCCCCGGCTCGTTGATCCCACCAAAGACCAGCCCCCGCGCCTTGGCCAGCAGCCCGTCAATCTGCTTCAAACCCTCATCAGCCGTCCGTGCCTCGGCCACCGCATCGTTGGTGTTACGAACATTCTTTGATAGCTCCGCGGCTTGCACCTTACGGTCTTCGCGATCGGCATAATCCGCCGGCCGTGCGCCAACACCACTTTGCTTTAACCCGGAGGACAACCTCTCCAGGCTCTGTGAAAACTCACTCAAACTGCGATTGGGACTCTCCGCGCTAACAGCGGGAATCGGGTTTATGGACGACGCCATAGCACACGCTCCAGCCCAGCTCCCTGTTCCTTCAAGGCAAACCGGTTCTTGATTTTCAATGTGCTTCTTATCGTTGCCCAACATACTTTCTTGAATCTTTATTTCGGAAGTGCTCCTGCCAGCAACTCACGCGCTTTCTCCCCCCGCACTACCCCATCTCCGCCATATTTCTCAAAATAGTCAAAAAACTTTTGCCGGGCTGCTGCGTCGAGAAACTTTACCTCCACTGCCTTCTCCATCCCCACAACTTCCTTCAGCATCGCGTCTGTCGCCAGATGCACCCCGAAGGCCGACAGCACCAGCCGCCCCCCATGTCTGCCCCACCACACCTGGTTCAACTTGTGGCTCAGCAAAATCCGGAACGGAAAATTCAGCCTCCGTGCCGCCGGGCTATCTCCACCCAGCTTCTTCCACCACGGTGCCATTTCCTCCTCAGTCGGAGTTAGCCCATGCGCGGCTGCGTAGCCTTCCATCACAGTCATCAGCATCAATCCCGTATCGGCCTGCGACACCTCTTTGCCAAACGCCACCATCAACGGCTGCCCCAGCAGACTTCCCACAAAAAGCAAAAGGAGCGGAATGCATCGCATATCCGCTCCATCGGCATGAACTAAATAAGGGATTAGGCTTAGACTTCGTAGCCCTTCCGGTAATTCCGCGTAATCATCTTGTTGGCTTCAGCATCTCCAACAAATTTCGGCCCAGCCGCCAGGGTCAACTTGCGTCCCACGCGGTAGCTGATATTGGCCAGATGGCACATATTGGCGCTGATCACAGAGTTCTCTACGCCGTCATGCAGATCCTTGTAATTCCGGCTCTTGCAAGCGGCCAGGAAGTTCTGCATGTGCAGGCCAGTCGGGTCGCCATTGGGGCCACGCTCGGGCTTGAGATCCATCACCAACTCGTTGCTCTCGCCCTTGAATGCCTGGAAGCCCTGATCGCTCATTGCCGCCCAGCCCTCGGTGCCATAGAACAGGTCGCCAATCATGACGTTCAGCGGAGTCCCGTTCACCGGAGCCGTAGCCGTTGGCGCAGGCCCAGCAGGGCCCTGCGCACGTCCGCGCGGCACAGCACCTTCAGCGCCAGTCAGCAATCCGCGTACCTCAAAGTTGATCTCACGCCCGCCAAAATCAAAGTTCGTCGTCAACGTGTTCGGTGTTTCCTGATCGTCGTCATAGGCGTACTTGCCACCATAAGACACCACCGTCTTCGGATACTCAGGATCACCCATGCCCCAGCGTGCCAGGCCTAATTCATGCACACCCTGGTTGCCGATATCGCCATTGCCGGTATCCCAGAACCAGTGCCAGTTGTAGCGGAAGCGCAATTCATTAAACGGCCGCATCGGCGCAGGACCAAGAAACAGATCCCAGTTCACTCCGGGAGGCGTCGGTGCATCCGGCTTCTTTCCGATCGAAGCCCGGCGCTTGTAGCAAAGCCCCTTGGCTGCATAAACCTTACCAATCAAGCCACCCTGTACCGCTTCCATCGCCTTGATCTTGAACGGATTGCTGCGATGCTGCGAGCCCACCTGCATCATCCGCTTGGTAGCCCGCGATACTTCAATCAACTTCAAACCTTCGTGAATGTTGTAGCAAGCCGGCTTCTCACCGTATACATCCTTGCCAGCCTTCATTGCCCAGATTGCTGCCAGCGCGTGCCAGTGGTTCGGCGTCGCAATTGACACTGCCTCTACTGTCCCATCGGCAAAAGCCTCGCGCATATCTTCAAACTCTTTGGCCTTCTCCCCGCCGTTCCGTGTGAGGGTCGCCTGCGCCTTCTCACGTGCCGCCTGATTCACGTCACAAAGCCCTACCACCTTGGCTTCAGCCAACCGGCTGTACACATTCAAATGCGCACTACCGCGGCCACCCAAACCCACAATCGCCAGGTTCACCTTGTCATTGGCACCCATGACGCGCATGGCCGAAGCAGCCGCAGCCGCTCCCATAAAAAATCGACGAGACTTCGCCTCAAACATTCTTATAAACTCCTTGTTTCAGTCGTCACTATATCAAAGCCATGTCCCCTATCGAACGAGAACTCCGCACCCAGCTCGCAGCCACCTACCGCATCATCCACCACTACGGTTGGGATGAACTGATCTGGACTCATTCCACCGTCCGCATCCCCGGCCCGGACCACCACTTCCTCATCAATCCTTACGGCTATCGTTTCGATGAAGTCACTGCCTCCAACCTCGTCAAAGTCGACCCCGACGGCACAATCATCGGCGACCAGGATCAGGAGATCAACCCCGCCGGCTTTGTCATCCACTCTGCCATCCACATGATGCGCCCCGACGTCCAGTGCATTGTCCACACCCACACCACTGCCGGTATGGCCATCGCCGCAGTCGCCGACGGTCTCCTGCCGATCTCGATGTACGCCCTCGGATACCACGGCCAGGTCAGCTATCACGATTTCGAAGGCCCCAGCATCGACATGGAAGAGCGCGCCCGCCTCGGCAAGAATCTCGGCCACAACAACGTCCTGATCCTGCGCAACCACGGCCTGCTCACCTGTGGCGAAACCGTCGCCCAGGCCTTCGTCCGCATGTTCCGTCTCGAACGTGCCTGCCAGGTACAACTCGCCGCCCAGGCCACGGGATCAAAACTCAACATCCCACCCCAACAAATCTGCGAAATCAGTGCAGAGCGCTCCGATGCCTTCCTCTCAACAAAAGGGGGCGACGGATACTCCCGTCGCCCCAATCCTGAATTCGATGCGCTGGTGCGCCTGATGGATAAGATCGATCCGTCCTACCGCGACTGACGCCGCTTCAGAAACAGCACCAACCCGCCGGCAGCTACTCCAAACAAGGTACCTGGCTCTGGCACGGCCGTGTCCACCACAAACGTGAACCCGTTAGCCGGCGCTCCGCCTTCAAACACCGGTGCCACTGCATCTCCAAATTCACCATACCCGTCCACGAATTGGTTCCAGTTGAAGCCTGAAGGTCCAGTAGGCAGAGCATCGCCATTGACCAGAAAGTTTTCGAGTCCCGTAAGCCGGATGAACCCGCCCACATTGAAGGTCTGTGCGGCCCCCTGCACTTGCTCATTGGTAGCGGCAAGTACGGATGAGGCAGAGTAGGTCACCACATCCGGGCCGGCCTCAACGCTGTCCTCAACCAAAGCCGATACCGATGAGAAGGGTCCGCTCTGCAGCACTATAACCGGAACGCCATTCAAAAACAGCTCGATCGATCCGGCGGCGAGCGAATATTCACCCACCCGAGGATTGATATTCGCATCCGGCGAAGCACTCGTGATGTCAA
>JAPKYY010000591.1 GCA_026394095.1 Acidobacteriota bacterium
CAAAGCCGGCTGGACAGACGAAGCCATCTACGATGCAATCACGGTTTGTTCCCTCTTTAACTTCTACAATCGCTGGGTTGGTGCCAGCGGGGTCTCCTGGCAGGAAGAAGAATCTTCACTTGCCAGCGGGACAAGGATTGCACAACGCGGCTACATCCCATAGCATCGTAGGGTCTCACTATGCGACCCACAATTCTACTGCTCGCCTCCGCGCTGATCCTCTGCGCACAAAAACCCGATCCCGCTGACGTCCTCAAGATGGCTGCCAAGCCTGGATCACCTGAATTTCTCAAGGCCCTTGAAGCCACCTTCACGCTGCAACAACTTGAAAAAGGTGAAGCTGGTTTGAGCGTTGGCCCCGATGCTCTTTTTGCTATCAAGGCGATTAAGGCGCCACAATTGATGGTCGACGATACGCCTGCCTCAGCGATGAAAAAAGCAGGGCCTTACTTCATCGGCACGGCAAAACTTGCCATCTATACCTCTCACACCTACCACTACATGATTGACGGCAAGCGATTCGGCGGGCGTCTCGATCTTTCTGCCTTTGGCCCCGAGGCTTATGAACAAGCTGGCGTTCCCCAGGGAAAGCTCAGTGAGAAATTCACTACAGCCAGCAAGCTCTACGAAGGCATGATGAGCGACTACTGGATCTACACCCCGGCCCAACTCGATCCCAACACGCCGGCACCAGTCATGATTTGGCAGGACGGTGAGAAGTATGCCAACCGCGCCGCCAATAACCGTCTGCTCATTCAAATCGACAACCTAGTGCACCAAAAGCGCATCCCTGCAGCAATCCATGTGCTGATCTCCCCGGGCAAAGTTGGCGCGCGCCCGATGCGCAGCATCCTGTACGACACCTACACGGACAAGTATTCGCGCTACGTACTCGAAGAGATCCTGCCTCTGGTTGCGGCAAAGTGGAAGCTCCGCACAGACGGCTATTCGCGCGCAATCGCGGGAGAAAGCTCTGGCGCAGTTTGTGCCTTTAACGCCGCCTGGTGGCGTCCGGAAGAATTTGCCCGCGTCTACTCACGCATCGGCACCTTTACCAGCATCCAGTGGAAACCGGGTGTACTCGACGGCGGAAACATCTTCCCCTTTGCCGTACGCAAGCAACCCAAACGCAACATCCGCACCTTCCTCTCAGATGGCAGTGAAGATCTCGAGAACGTCCACGGCTCCTGGCCACTGCAGAACATCCAGATGGCGAATTCCCTCAAACTGCGCGAGTATGATTTTCAATTCAAGTGGGGCAGTGGCCCGCACAGCACCGCGCAGGGCAATGCCGAAACCCCGATCGCACTCACCTGGTTGTGGCGAGATTACGACCCATCCAAAACCTCGCAGGAGTTTGTCATGGACCCGGCAGAAAAAGACAAACCCTATTTCCGGGTAAAATCACTAAACCGTGACTGACGACTTGAATGCCCGCGTGGCGGAGCTCGAAGAGACGCTCCGCCGGAACCAGAATCAAATCGCTGCACTCACCCGTCGCGTCTTTCAGTTAGAGACGGGTGAAGCAGCGCCACCTCCGATTCACCAGCAACCGGCCGAAGCCGCCCCGCCGCCGCCAGTTGTTGTGCCGGCAAAAGACTGGGAAGCAACCGTCGGTACGAACTGGCTGAACCGCATCGGGGTCATCCTGCTGGTGATCGGCATCACGCTATTTCTCGGCTACGCAATGGCCTCTATGGGGCCAGCGGGCAAGATCGCAGTGGGAACTTCAGTTGCGGCTCTGATGCTGGCGACGGGTTATTGGTACGAGTACAAGGGGAATTTCCGGCCCTTTAGCCTGGCCATTGTCGCCGGTGGCTTCGCGGTGCTCTATGCAACGGCCTACGCTTCACACGCCGTACCAGCTTCGCGCATTTTCGAAAACCTCGCGATCGGCATCGCAATTCAAACGCTGATAGCCGTCGTGGCAGTGTGGCAAGCGACACAGTTTGGCAGTGAACGCGCAGCGATACTGGCTTTCCTCGCCGCATACCTCGGCCTCGCTTCGAGCAGTTCCCTGCCCTTCATTTATGGCGGAGCTTACCCTCTTGCGATCTGCGGCTTGTGGCTGAGTCATCGCATGAAGTGGGCTGATCTTCCGTGGAGCATCCTCATCTATACGTGGCTCTGCGAGATTCAGACCGGCAGGCGCGATTGGGAATTTCAATACTGGGGCCACCCCGTTGCCTGGTTCAATGTAGGGCTTTTCTCGGCTTTTGAGATCAAAGAAAGAATGCGCGAGTACACCGTCAAGAATCCGGCCTGGATCCTTGTCAATGACTTGCTGTTTGTCTTTGCGACCTTTGCCGCCACGCGCTTTGAGAGCTCCGCGCATGTTGCCAGCGTCTTCGCATTGCTCACACTCGCCGGGCTGGTCGCCTCTTCGGCGCGTGTCTGGCTTGGTGTGCGGCACGAAGCCCTGGCCGAAGCCATGACACTACTCTGCGCCTCAGTTTGGGTGATCGCGAGATTTGCTAATTCTGACCCACTACTGCTTTTGATGCTTGTCTTGGCGGTCGCGATGATCGGGCTGGTCAGAAACGCGATGGCACCAACCGCTGCACTCACTTTGTGCGCTGAGGGGGTGCTTGCCCTCCTGACACTCGTAACGCTCATCACATTCCCTGAGACCAAATTGATGAGTGAAGCCCCGCTGCGAATTCATCTTGCCCTTCCCCAAACGCTTGCGCTGATTGTCTGCCTCTTCGCCGCTGGTAGATGGTTTACGACAACTCCATGGCCCAGTTGGGCCGCGCTGGTGGGCGTAGCGGTAGTCACGTTAGTCACAATCCCGAAAACAATGGGGACAATTGTGTTGGCCTTCGAGGCGATCCTCGCAGTGGCCGCCGGCCTCTACCTGGCGCGCAGGCCGATCCGGCTGGGATGCATTGCCCTGTTTTTATTCAGCATTTTGAAGGTTTTTGTCTATGACCTGAGCGAACTCGACACCTTGCCGCGCATCTTCAGCTTCATCGTTCTCGGACTTCTTTTGATTTCCGCCTCCTGGGGATACACCAAATACCGTCAACAACTGCAAAAATACTTGTAGTGTCTATTGATGAACGGCAGTTTTTTGTTGAATCGCAGACGACAAAACCCGCTAGCCTGAATTGCCCATTCTGCCGAACCGTTGATACCTATGACTTGCGCTGGCTCGTCCGCAAGAAGAGAGACCGTCTGCCAGGCAATGGCGATGATCGAGACCGGGCCAAGTTTCAGAAAGCTCTGAGCTATATGGTCTTGTTAGATGACAAGACCAACTGTAAAAAGTGCCGGCGTCTTTTCGAGATTTCAGGGGTCAAGACTACAGCTTTTCTTTAGTACCGAAATTGCTCAGCGCACCCAGCAAGATAAGCCACGCTGTCCCCCAGATCAGGAAAAGCAACTTCGGGTTGTGGAATTCGAGCGTTAGAGTAACCTCGCCGGTTCCCTTCGGTTCGATCCACATCCAGCCGAAGCCGTCTTTGTGGATCGGCCATTGGCTTCCCTTCACGCTCGCAACCCATCTCGCATCGTGAGCTACCTGCACGCTGATGGCGTCTCCGGCCCGGATATGCAGATCGAGTTCAGCCCGGCTTGGTGTGATCCAACGCAGAACCCCTCCATTCGACAAGGGCCCTTCGAGCGCATCCACATAACGTAGCAGGCCGTCTTTTTCGAGGTAAGAAACAGGTGCCTTCAACATCAGGGCTGACTCGGGGATAGTATGAGCAAGAGATTCATTGGCCCGGCGAACTTCAAAGATGGCATCTCCGCCTTCGCGCCAAACCTCGGTGAGCAGCCCATCAAACTGGTGAGGGTCCTGCCAGGGTTTGAAAGGGTCTTCCGTCTTCTCGTCACCCACAGCAACATAGTCCACACCCAGAGCCTTGAGCCAGGCAACGGTGAGTGGCCCTATCCCGCGATTCACAGTAATGCCGTAGTCGGCAAGGAAGAAAACCGGCAAGCGAACGCCATTCGAGAAGCCACCGCCAAACTGCATCTGGTCAAATTCGACACCGGCAAAGAACCTGGGTGTTCCCTGAAAGTAAACTCGAGCTTCAGGATCATGATTGGCCATCGCTCTGGTGATGCGACGCTCCCAACTCTCTTTATACTTAAACGGCTCAATATATTTGTCGAGGCCCCTTCCAGCGAAAATGCAAAACAGGGAGAGTGCACCAATCCCGGCTGAACTCCAGACCCATGACCTGGGCAGTCTTGCCATTCCGGCAGCAACCAAGAGGGCAATTCCAAGATCCATTTCAAGGTGGTAGCGATGGGGCTGCGGGACAAAGTAGATCTCAAGGAACTCCCAGCTAAGCGGGATGGCTGCCATTGGAATCAGGAATCCAACGGCTGAAGCAACCGTGCTGCGCTTCTGGATCAGAACCACTGAAACAACGGTAACCACAGCGAGGGCTGCCAACTGCAGATAGTGAGAGAGGTCAATCGGATGAACGCCACCAACAAACTGGGCGTTGCGGGCGATGTCGGAAAGGTTGGTCGGCGTCAACCAGCGGAGGGCCAGCAGGTAAGCCCAACCCCCAATTGCCAGCACCGGCAAGACACTTCGCACCCCTCGGGCGGCAACAATAGCCAAAACGCCAAAGGCAAGAGCGAATCCGCCAATGATATTGCTGAGCGGCACCGCTGCACAAGCAAGCGCAGCTAGCGCCGCTCTGCGCCAGCTAAACTTCTCAAGGGCACAATCCACAGCCAGGAGCGCCAGGGGCAGAAGGGCTAAAGAGGCCAGGTGTGGCCCTTCACCGTAGCGAGTTAGAACGCTAAGCCGCTGGTTGAACCAATAGCCTGCAAGATCTCCGGCGATACTCGGCATAAGCCAAGAACACGGTGACAACAACCCGTAAAAAGCAGCGGCAAAGGCGCTCGGCCAGAGTGCGCGAGTCCAGCGCCAGGCCAGAAGCCAAACGCTGACAGGCCCC
>JAPKYY010000615.1 GCA_026394095.1 Acidobacteriota bacterium
CCTCTCACCCGAAACATCGCCCGCTGCGTGATTGCCCTCTGGTTCGGCACGATGTCAAACTTCGGCCCCCGCAGCGTCCACCAAGGCCGCGGATAAGAACAACTCATAATCGTCCCCTTGTACAACACGTACTTGTTCTGCAACCGCTCAGCCCACTCACCCTGAAATTGAAACGGATTCGACGAAGTCAGAATCCCCGGCCGCGCATCAATCCGCGCCGCAAAGCTTCCCTTGATCTCATAAAACTTGCCCGTAGCATCTTTCGTGTTGTAGTCTGCCTTCGTGCAATAGATCTCCTCACCCTCTTCGTAGTTCTTGTAGTGCACATGCCCCCTCGCATGCGCCTCTCCAGTCTCCAGGTTGTAGTCAATCTCATCAGCCTCAAGCGTCGACTCGTAGATATCCACCACCGCCCCAACCCGCAACTTCACCCAATCCCCTTCCACCGTCTGCGATCCCAGTGCCTTCACGTTCACCTTGTCCCGGGGTGGCGCATCTGGCCGCACAAAAGGAAGTTTAATGTTCGGATTGGCAGCAGGCCCATTTACTGCCGCATTCGGAGACTGTGGCGCGCCCATAACAGGGGGCCTATACTGCGCCATCAGGGGAATACAAACAAAGAGCGAAACCCAATGAAATGAAGAAATTACGTGACAAATTGCTTGAACCGTGTTAAGCAAATAAGAGTAGTTCTTTGGGGATATACGTGTGCGGCTCAAGGCTCAGGTTAACAAGCCGGGCTAGAGCGGCACAAGCAATGTAACCTAAAGTACGGGATTTGACTCTCCGAAGGAAGGGGTATGGCTTTGGCAATCAAGTGCGGCTATTGCAGCAGCGAGAACGCAGCGGAAGATCTCCGCTGTCATCTTTGCGGTCGTCGCATGTCCGGCCCCGTCCTGGTACCTGATACCTACGGCAACGTGGCACACCGCCTCGATACCCTTGAAGAGCGCCTGGTCGCCGAAGACGTCCGTTCACGCCAGCCCTTCCAGACACGCCTCTTTCCAGTCCAGGAACCCAAGCGAGTCATCCCCTTCGATTCCCTCTCGCCCGATGCCGCCAAGACCGCCCGCTCCACCCAGGAGCGCAACGCCAAGGCACGTGGCAGGCAACGGCACATATCGCTCAACCCGGACGACGCCGAAGAGATCCAGAAGGAACTCGCCTTCCCTGCAGAACATCTGGAAACCCGCACTGTCGAGCGGGCCCTCTACATCAACGCTCCAGTTGCTATACCCACTCACCGCGCCATGGCTGTCGCCTACGACATGGCCATGATCGCCATCGGCGTCGGCATTCTGGTTACGATTTACTATTTCGGCGGCGTCCAGTTCGGCCTGGCCAAACTCGACATCAGCACCTATGCCGTCGTCACAGCCTGCGTCGCCCTACTCTACAAGGTGCTGTGGGCCCTCAGTGGCGGCGATACGCCCGGCATGGCTGCCGTACAGCTAAGGCTGATTAATTTCGATGGCAACCGCCCCAATCGCGAAGAACGGCTGCTCCGCGTCCTGGTCTCCATCGTCAGCTTCGCCTCCCTCGGCGTCGGCCTCCTCTGGTGCCTCTTCGACGAAGAGAAGCTCACCTGGCACGATCACATCACCAAGACCTTCTCCAGCCCCAAAGTCGAAGACTAGCTACTTCACCGCAGCCATAGCCACAATCGAGAGCTTCTCCCAGGTAGGCAACCGGTGCCGTGCCCGCAACACCTCAAAGCCCGAAGCCTCAATCCGCCCAAACAACCGCGAGTAGATCTCAATCAGCGCCCACAGGCTCGAGCGGGAATCCCGATCCACCATTTCGATCATCGGCCGCGAAAACTGATAATACTCCCGGGCCCGATTCCCCAAATCCTCGAGCAAAGCATGCAATCGGGGCGACACCTGGCCCTTCTTAAGATCTTCCTCAGCCACGCCGTACTGCCGCATCAGGTCCACCGGAAGATAGCTCCGCCCAAGCCCTGCATCCTCACCCACATCCCGCAGAATATTCGTCAACTGAAACGCAATCCCGCATTTCTCTGCCATCTCAAGCACCTTCGCGCTCTGAAACCCGAAGATATGCGTAATCGTAAGCCCCACCACCCCGGCC
>JAPKYY010000302.1 GCA_026394095.1 Acidobacteriota bacterium
CCGGACGCCGAAACACATTCACCAGATCCACTGGCACAGGGATTTCGCTCAAACTCGCGTAAGACTTCTCCCCAAGCACTTCCGTCTCGCGTGGATTCACAGGAATAATCCGGTATCCGTAGTGCTGCAAAGCCTGAGCAATCCCGAAGCTTGGGCGCATCGGGTCGCTCGATAGCCCCACCACGGCTATCGTTTTCGTTTCGCGAAGAATCTGCTCAATCGTCCTCATCAACCTTGGTTTCCATCTTCAGAAGATGCTTGAACTTGGCAACTTCTGCCGGAGTGAGATGCCGAATCTGGCCAGCCTTCAGCGTCGCAAGCTCAAGAAACCCAATCTTCACACGCTTCAGTTTCTCAACCAGAAAACCAAAGTGCTTGAACATGATGCGGATCTGATTCTGACGGCCTTCCGTCAATTGAATCTCATACCAGGGATTATCGGCCCGGTTCAGAGGCTTGATAATTGCAGGCTTCGTCTTTTTGCCGAAGAGCGGAATACCGGCCCGGAATTCATCCAGCTGATCATCGCTCAAAGTCCCGTTGGCTTTCACAACATAGGTCTTGATGATATTCTGCCGCTTGCTCATAATGCGGTTGGCAAACTCACCGTCATTGGTGAAGAGCAGCAAGCCTTCACTGGCATAATCGAGCCGACCCACCGGATAAACGCGTTCTTTAACCCCACGCAGGAAGTCGGTCACTGTCTTGCGATCTTCCGGGTCGCTCATTGTTGTCACCACACTGTGAGGCTTGTGCATCGCAATGTAGAGCATGCTCTTGGGGGCATGCAGCAACTTGTTATCTACCTTGATATGGTCAACAGACAAGTCAGCTTTGGCACCCAGCTCCATCACCACTTTGCCGTTCACCTTAACGCGGCCCTCAAGGATGATCTCCTCGGACTTGCGGCGGCTTGCAACGCCCGCCTGCGACATAATCTTCTGAAGTCGTTCTAGGGCCACTTTAGTTATTGCGCGCTTTTAGCGCTATCCATTTCTACAATAGCTGCTTCTTCTACAACTACAGCTTCTTCAACAATCACGGCTTCATGCACGATCACCGCTTCGGTAATCTCCGGTTCAGCCGCAGCCACTACCGCTGGCGCTACAAAATCATCATCCATTGCCAGACGGCGCAGTTCTTCAAATTCCTTCAAGGTCGGCAATTCCTTCAGGTCCTTCAGGCCAAACTGAAGCAGGAACTCGGGCGTCGTTTTATACAGCACCGGCTTGCCAACCACATCCTTGCGCCCGGCCGTCGTGATCAGCTTGCGATCGAGCAACGGCTTGAGCGAACCAACACCCTGCGTACCGCGAATCTGCGCAATCTCAGGGGCTGTCACTGGCTGCTTGTAGGCAATGATGCAAAGCGTTTCCACCGCCGCGGCAGACAGTTTCAGCGGCTGCTTCTGGCTCTGGAAGAACTGCCGCAACGCCTCGTCAAATTCAGGCTTCGTACCAAAGTAGTAACCACCAGCTTTGGAGTGAATCTGAAAGCCATGCTGCGGCTCTTCATAGAAGCCAATCAGCTCCTGGATCAGGCGTTCAATCAACTCAGGCTCGCGGCCCAGCCCACGCGCAATCTCCATGCTCGACATCGGCTCCTCGGTCACATAGAGGATCGCCGCAATCATGGGCTTAAGCTGGTCCTCTTCGCTGAGGGTCTTTGTCTCCTGGACAAATTGATTGGCGTCGAAGCTGACTTCTTCAACTACTGGATTCTGTTCTTCCATCTGCTCTTAGTCTGAATTCTTATTTATATTCTTGTTCGACCGCTTCAAGGTCGCTTTCCTTCGGGAAAGCTTCGCCGAAGTTAGCACTGCGGGCGATCACGATCTCGCCAAAAATTTCGTCCTGTGCCAGCTCAATCGCCTGGCGCTTCACCATCTCAAGAATAGCGAGAAACAGGCAGATCATCGCCCGCCGGCTCTTCTGCCTTTCAAACATCTCGCGAGCACTAAAACTCTTGCCCGTCTCTACCTGCTCAAAGACATTGCGCAACTGCTGGATCATCTCCGGCACAGTCACTTCTTCGCCCGTGATCTCGTAAATCGGCCGGTTCTTGGCCCGTTCGAGAAC
>JAPKYY010000158.1 GCA_026394095.1 Acidobacteriota bacterium
CAACGTGCTGAGCTGGAGTTCGAGCGGTTCGCTCGGCTTCCGTGGCTCGCGTAAGGGCACTCCCTTTGCCGCACAACAAGCCAGCTTTACGGCTGCCACCAAAGCCAAGGACAACGCCGGACTTCGCACTGTCGACGTCAAGGTGTCCGGGCCCGGTGCCGGCCGCGAATCGGCTGTTCGTGCACTTGGCAGTGTTGGCATCGAAGTGCGTTCGATCCGCGATACCACGCCGATCCCACACAACGGCTGCCGCCCGCCAAAACGTCGTCGTGTCTAGTTTTTAAGAATTTTGTATGTGATTTGGAAGCAGGACGAAAGCCCGCAAAGGCTGTAAACTGCACCTGATCCGGAACCATTCAGGTAACCAGGAGAAAAGAAGAAACAATGGCTCGTTATCACGGCCCAGTATGTCGGCTTTGCCGGCGTGAGGGCATGAAGCTCTTTTTGAAGGGCGAGCGCTGCCACACTGAAAAGTGTGCCATCGAAAAGCGAAATTTCGTTCCCGGCCAACACGGCAAGGACCGGAAGTCCAAGATTCAGGGCTACGGCCTGCAGTTGCGTGAAAAGCAGAAGGCCCGCCGTTACTATGGCGTGCTGGAAGGCTACTTCCGCAACCTGTTTGAAAAAGCGTCCGGGATGAAGGGCGTTACGGGCGACAACATGCTCAGCATGCTTGAAAGCCGTCTGGACAACGTCGTACTCCGCGCAGGATTTGCCACCAGCCGGGCTCAGGCCCGTCAGCTCGTCCGTCACGGTCACATTAGCGTGAACGGCCGCCGCACCAATATTCCTTCGTTTCAAGCCAAGCCGGGCGACACGCTCGAAGTTGTGGAGAAGAGCCGCAAGGTGACTTCGATCATTGCTTCCCGCGACGCCACAGCACACTATCCTTCCCCTAACTGGCTCGATGTGGATCGCGAGAATTTCAAGGCGCGCGTCACACAGGCACCCAAGCGGGAAGACCTGGTTCAAATACAGCTCAACGAACAGTTGATCGTCGAACTGTACTCGAAGTAATTGGCAAGACACACTAACAATTTCTAACTACAAGGAGGCGCATGTTTCGAGGTTTTCAAAAGCCAAAGCGTCTGGTTGCCAATACGGAAACATTGAGCGAGCGGTATGGCATGTTCACGGCTCAGCCGTTTGAACGTGGCTTCGGCACGACGATCGGGAACGCGCTTCGGCGCGCTCTGTTGAGCTCGATCGAAGGTGCCGCGATCACAGCCGTTCGTATTGAGGGAGTGGCGCACGAATTTTCGCCCATCCCCGGAGTCGTTGAGGATGCGACAGACATCATCCTGAATTTGAAGCAGATCCCTTTCAAGATGGCAGGAGAAGGGATCAAGACCGTACGATTGAAGTCGGACGGATCTAATGAACTATTGAGTGGCATGATCGAAACGGACAGCGACGTTGAAGTTCTGGACCGTAACATGCACATCGCGACGGTGAGTGAGGGCGGAAGCCTTACGATCGAAATGCGTTTGAAGATGGGCCGCGGCTATGTTAGCGCGGATCGTAACTTCGACGAAGATCTTCCTTTGGGTTATATCCCGATCGATTCGGTCCACTCGCCGGTGCGCAAGGTAAATTACAACGTCGATGCCGCGCGCCTCGGGCAGATGACAGACTTTGACAAGCTGACTCTGGAAGTTTGGACCAACGGCGCTGTATCGCCTGCCGACTCAATCGGTATGGCGGCCAAGCTGCTGAAGGACCACATGACGATTTTCGTCAACTTCGAAGAGACGCCAGAATCGGTGGAAGAGCCGGTGGAGCGTGCAGCAGGTCAGATGAACGAAGTGCTGAACCGTTCGGTGGAAGAACTCGAACTCAGCGTCCGTTCCTACAACTGCCTCAAGAATGCCAACATTCAGACGATCGGCGATCTGGTACAGAAGACCGAAGCGGAAATGTTGCGCACCAAGAATTTCGGTCGCAAGTCGCTGAACGAAATCAAAGAAATCCTCGGTGGTCTCGCCTTGAGCTTCGGTATGAAGATCGATGCCAGCGGCCGCCTCATCGCCCCCCCGGGCGGTATGTCCATGGAGCCGTTGCCGCTGGGCGACGATGACCTCTAAACGATACGGCAATTAGAAGGAGTTAGGAAATGAGACATCGTAAGGGCGGCTTCAAACTCAAACGCAGCCTCAGTGAGCGCCGCGCGCTGCTGCGCAGTCTGGTGACTGCTGTTGTTTTGGATGAACGCATTGAAACGACCATCCCCAAGGCCAAGGCTGCAAAGCCTTTGGTTGAGAAGATGATCACGCTCGCCAAGGAAGGTACACTTCACTCGCGCCGTCAGGCGGCAGCATTCCTGCTGACCCCCGACAGCGTAAAGAAGTTGTTCGACAAGCTGGGACCCCGTTTCGGCCAACGCAATGGCGGCTACACACGTATCGTACGTGTGGGCTTCCGCCAGGGTGATGGCGCCGAAACCTGCAAGCTCGAGTTGGTTGGTAGCGAACTGGTACGCCGCGCAGGCGAACGTGCCAAGCGTCGCGAAGACAAGCTCAAGGCACTGCAGGAAGGCCGCGAGCCGGGCGCCGAAGGCGACGAAGCGACCAATTAAGTTTTTGGTGGTAGTAAATAAAAAAGCCAGTCCTTCGGGGCTGGCTTTTTTACGTTTGGCCTCTATTAATCCTGGCGGATTACTCGAGTGATATCGGTGCGGGCGGCCCGCAGCGCAGGCGCAAGGCAGGCAAGCAAGCCGACTGCAACAAAACTAAGGGCAGACGGCAGAATCACCTGCCAATCATAGGGTGCGACCTTTACCAGTTGGGTTGCCAGCAGACTGCCTAGCAGAACGCCTCCAGCGATGCCGAGCAGCGCGCCGACGGCCAGGAGACGGAACCCGGAGGCCAGCACCCACCTTCCGATGTTGCCCGTGGAGGCACCCAGCGCCATCCTTAAACCGATTTCGGGCATGCGTTGGCTGACAGTTTGTGAGACAACGGCAAAGAGCCCGCAGCCGCCAAAGAAGAGAGCCAGAACCGCAAAGGCACCGATCAGGTAAATGAGCGCCCAACTATTCTTTAAGCCTTCGGCGTGATTGTGGCTCAGGGTCTCCATCTCGAGAGGTGCCTCGGGGGCGATCTCCCGGGCAATGGAGCGCAGAGCCTCGACAGCCGCTTTCTCATTCTTCATGCGCCCGATCCACTGCATCACGCGACGTGGAGCCTGCTCGAAGGCGACGAAGAACTGCGGCTTTGGCCCAGTTACGATGCTATCGCTTTGGAGATTGGCATAGATGCCCACGATCTCAAAAGCCTCGCCTCCGAGGGCCTGCACACGGATCGTTTGCCCGATGGGGTCGCTGTTGGCAAAGAGCTCTTCGCTCAGTTTCTGGTTGAGTATCGCTACACGCGGTGAAGTCGCAGTGTCGATGGAGGCGATGGGCCGGCCTCGCAGAATTGGAATGCGAAGCGTGTCGAATGCACCCGGACTGGCTACGACATAGTGGACGGAAGGGGAGTCCTTCTGCTCGAGCGTTTGGGTAGATTTTGCGATTTTCGTCGGAGTGCCATCGCCTGCACCGGTAGAAGGCACCGGGCTGATTAAACCTACAGACTCAAAGTTCTCCGAGGCAGCGGTTGCCTTGAGCAAGTGGTCATGGGTTCTCTGTATCGCCTCATTGCTCAGGCCGGCCCGGCGTGAAGAATAAAACTCAGCGCGCAGCACCTGGCTTCGATCATAGCCAGGATGGATGTCGAGCAGAATCTGCACTCCCCGGACTCCCAGGATTGCCGTCATCACCATGGCAAGGGCTAAGGCGATCTGGATCACCACCAGAGACTTGGTAGTCCGCTGAGTGGTGCGGCCCTGAGTAGTGCGCGGGCCCTCATCGCCTTTCATGCCGCTGGCAGCCCAGGCTGGAAAGAGGCTGAAGCAAAATATCGAAACCAGGGCGATCAGGAGATTGACTACAAGAAAGCGCTCATCGAGGACAGGCCCGTCCATCGGGAATGGAACGCGCACCTGAGAAAGCAGCAGCCTTGAGGACAACTCAGCGGCGAGGATCCCGAGACACAGTGCTGGAGCTGCCAGTAACAGGCCTTCGGTGAGGGACTGCGCAATGATGCGAGACCTTGCCGCGCCCAGTGCAATGCGGATTGCCATCTCCCGCCGGCGCGAGAGACCGCGAACGATCAGCAGGTTCGCTACATTTGCGCACGAGATCAACAAGACTCCTCCGGAGATCAGATACAGCAGCACAATCACCTGTATATCCGCATCACTGTAAAAGCCGTTGAAAAGTGTTTCGGCCCGAGCTTGTACCCCTGTGTGAGTATCCGGAAAGCGCCGCTCAAGCTCTGCACTGTAAGACACAAGCAAGGCTGCGGCCTGTTGGCGCGTGACGCCCGGCTTCAGGCGGCCGATCACTTGCACGCCACCTTCCTTGTGGCTTGTCTTTGTGGCTGAGAGTATCAGAGGAGTCCAGAACTTTGCGTTGAGACTGGGAAACCAAAAGCCATCTGCCGCCACTCCGATTACGTTATAGCTTTCGCCATCCATACGAATAGTGGTTCCAACGACGTCCGGCTTCGCCTCGAAGCGGTTTTTCCAATAGTCGTGGCTTAGAACCAATACTTTGGGCGCTCCGGTCTGGTATTCGGATTCGAGGGGAAATCGCCCGACGGCGAGCCGTGCCTTGACCAGCGCAAAGAAAGCCGGCGATACAGCCTGGCCGAGGATGCGCTCAGGCTCGCCCCGGCTGATGATGACATGCTCGACAGCCTTATGGGCGGAGAGCATGTCGAAGGCGGGCGCGGTACGCCAGGCGAGAAAGTCGTCAAGAGTTGTGTTGTTGCGCGGGTTGCTCTGATTGGGTAGACGCATCTGGAGCACTACATCTGACTCAGGATTCAGTATCGCTATGGGCCGTCGCCAGATCTTGTCCACAAGCGAAATGACAACTGCATTGGCGCCAATACCAAGGCCGAGTGTAAGGGCAGCCAAAGCCCAGATGCCGGGCGTTTTGCGCCAGGAGCGAAACCCGTGCCGGAGGTCTGCCGCGAAATTCTCGATCCACTGTGTGCCTCGAGAATCGCGGCATTCTTCTTTGCGTTGCTCGATGCCGCCAAGGGCGCGGCGAGCGATGCGGCGGGCCTCGTCGGGGCTCTGGCCTTGCGCAATCTCGTGGGCGATGCGCTCTTCGAGATAGAAGTTCAGCTCTTCGTCCAGCTCTTGCTCGACCTGGTCGCGGCGAAGCAAGGATCTCAATCGCAACGGAAGAGCATACAGCAGGCGCCAGAGTCTCAGCATCAGGCTTCCTCGATTCTCATCACCTTCGTGATGGCTTCCGAGAGTCGATCCCACTTGAGAGATTCCTGGTTGAGCTCCAGGCGGCCGGGCGCTGTGAGCGCGTAGTATTTGGCGCGCCTGCCGCTTTCAGTCTGCTTCCATTCGGCAGAAATCCAGCCAGCCTGCTCAAGCTTGTGCAGGGCGGGGTAGAGCGAGCCGTCGCTTACCTGCAGGACATCTCCCGAGATTTGCTTGAGGCGCTGGGCAATTGCCCAGGCATGGAGTGGTTCGAGTGCAACTACTTTCAGCAGCAGCAGGTCAAGGGTTCCCTGTACGAGGTCGGATGGTTTGCTCATTTGCTTCTCTCGGTTATCGAGGACAGATTAACCCAACTCCCCTCGGTAAGCAAGTAGAAAAATATGTTGTCAGTTTAGAAAATTACTTGACAATGATGCACGCAGGTTTTATATTTAGATTGTGATCACCATCACTCAAGGAAACAAGAATATGAGCCTCACTCGATACAATCCGTTTGATTTAACCCCCTTCCAGGCATTTCGCCTGTTTGAAAATGCATTGCCGACGGTGACGCAGCCCGATGCGGCACGTCCCTGGGCACCTGCAGTAGATATTCTCGAAACTGAGAATGAATTGATTCTCAAGGCAGATCTGCCTGAAGTGAAGCAAGACCAAATCGACATTCGCGTCGAAGATGGAACGCTGACCCTGCGCGGCGAGCGCAAGTTTGAAGCTGTTAAGGATGAAAAAGGCTACCACCGCATTGAGCGCAGTTATGGTGCCTTCAGCCGGAGCTTTACTCTGCCGGACACCGTACAGCCGGATGCTGTCAAGGCGACCTTTAAAGATGGGGTGCTGATGGTGAATCTTCCGAAGAAGGAAGTGGCAAAGCCTCGTCAAATCAAGGTAGAAGTTAGCAACTAAGACGCTTCGGCGGCAATCCAATACACTAGGGGCAGAGGCTGAGGCCTCTGCCCTTTCTTATCGTAATCAGGAGTAATGGCGATGAATGGAATGAAGACGGTTCTCTTGCTGGGCGGAATGTCTGGCGTATTGTTGTTTATCGGGCAAGCTTTTGGCGGGCGTAGTGGCCTGCTGATGGCCCTTGGCGGCGCAGTGCTGATGAACTTCTTCAGCTACTTCTTCTCAGAGAAGATGGCCCTCTCGATGTCGGGGGCGCAGCGCGTCAGTGAAACCGAACACCCTTACATCTGGAACCGCATCGGGCCGATGACTGCACGGCTGACCGAAAAGATGGGGCTGCCGATGCCGAGGCTCTGGGTTTTGCCGGAAGAGTCACCCAATGCCTTTGCTACCGGGCGGAACCCGTCGCACTCCTCGGTTGCAGTTAGTGCTGGTTTGCTTGAAATCATGAATGATCAGGAAGTAGAAGCCGTTATCGCCCATGAGTTGGGCCACATCCTGCATCGCGACATCCTGATCTCGTCGGTTGCGGCAACCCTGGGTGCTGCCATTACAGGCCTTGCGCGCTTTGGCATGTTCTTTGGCAGCAGAGATCGGGACGAAGACGATAGCCCGGCTGCAAATCTGTTAATGATGTTTCTGGCCCCTGTGGCCGCATTGCTCATTCAGATGGCGGTGTCTCGTACTCGGGAATATTCAGCTGATGCTGCGGCCGCAAAATACACTGGGTCGCCCCTGGGCCTGGTGAACGGGCTTCGCAAGCTCGACACCTGGTCGCAACGCATTCCGATGGAGGCTTCTCCCACGATGTCACATATGTATATCTTTCCTCCGGCGATGGGTGGCCTTGCCCGGCTTTTCTCGACGCACCCGACTACTGAGCAGCGCATTGCTGCCCTGCTAGGTCAGCGCCAGTGAAGCGCTGGAAGCTGAGCCGCAAGACTTCACAGCGCCTCGATGCGGGCCATGTCTGGGTTTACCGAGGCGAAGTCGACGAAGAGTTGACAGCGGAAACATTGGATACGGCTTTGCTGGTGGACGAGCGCGGGCGCTTGCTTGGGAGTGCCCTGGTAGATGGAGCATCACCTGTGCCGGTACGCCTGTACTCGAGGCGCGAACAGGCGCTCGATGCTGAATTTCTGGCCTCACGTCTGAAGGCCGCGCTGGATTGGCGAGATCGCATTGCCCTTGACGGCAGTACTGGATACCGCCTCGTATTTAGCGAGGCTGATGGCCTTCCCGGTCTAACTATCGATCGTTTTGGCCGGGGACTTGCTCTGCAATGTAATGTGCGCAACTACGGCGAATATCTTGGGGCAATGGTTACTCAAATTCAGGATCGATTTGAGTCATCCGGCGGGATCGATTGTGTGGTGCGGGAACTTAGTGGGGAAAGAAGCCTGTTGCTGGGAGATGAGGAAAAAGCAAAGTCTATTTATTGCCTGAATGGCTTGAAGTTTGAAGCGGATTTACTGAATGGGCCAAAAACCGGTGCGTTTCTTGACCAAAGAGAGAACTATCTAGCGGCGGCGGAGTGGGTGAAGCGGCTGCGGATCGAGGGGCGTGCTCTGGACCTTTATTCCTCTTCTGGAGGCTTTGCGCTGCATTTGGCGAGGGTTCTCGATAAGGTGGACGCAGTGGATTCCTCCAAGCCCGCCGTCACAAGAATTGAAGAAAATGCCCGCAGAAATAGCCTCGATAACGTTCGGGCTATTGAAAGCGATGTGAAGCAGTTTTTACGTGGATTAGGGCAGGCCCGACGGCAATACGAATGTGTAATTTCCGATCCGCCGGCGTTTGCCAAACAAGCCCGGCAAAGAGAAGAGGCCACTCGGGCTTATTACGATCTGAATCTCAGAGCGTTAAGCGCGGTGGCCCCAGCTGGTTTATTTGTGAGTTGTTCCTGCTCCCGTGCGGTTGATGAGCGCGATTTGCTGAATGTGATCCGGGAGGCGGCTCAGGAAAGTCGCAAAACCCTTACCTTGATTGAGAAGAGAAGCCAGGCTCTCGATCACCGTGAAGTGATATCGATTCCTGAGACTAGCTATCTCAAATGTCTTATCTTCAGCGTCTCGCCCTCACAATGAGTGAGAGCAAAATAGAACTATTCTGACTTCTTGCCTTTGCGGAAAGCTGCCCAACGCTTCTTCTGGGCGGCTGCGATGCGGAGACGGGCTTCTTCGCTGAGAACGCGCTTGCGGCGTGAGCCAGAGGCTGCGGGTGCGCTGGCGACGGGTGCGGATGCCACCGACTTACGGCCAGAGAGCATGCCACGGACGGTTGCGATTTGGTCTTCGATGCGCTTGCGCTGCATTTCGAGACCTTCAAGAGCTGCGGCGAGGAGTGCCGGATCTTGCAATTGTGATGAGGGACGAGCCATTTGTATTCCTTATTGTTTTTTGTTACTGCTTGACCACAGCATATCAGAATAACTTTTTTGAATCGAGCAGGATCGTAACAGGACCGTCATTGATCAGGGACACTTTCATATGGGCTCTAAACTTGCCCTTGCTTACTGAGAGGCCCTTTTGGCTGACTCTCGATACCAGTTCCTCAAAGAGGCGGTGAGCTTCAACTGGTAATTCAGCGCCATCAAACGAGGGCCGGTTGCCCTTACGCACATCGCCAAAAAGAGTAAATTGACTGACCAGTAGAATTGCTCCGCCGATCTGAGAGACGTTGAGATTCATCTTGCCTTCAGCGTCCTCGAAAATACGCAGCTCGCATAGTTTGTTGGCCATCAGCGAAACATCTGCTTCCGTATCGCCCTTCCCAACTGCGGCAAGCACCAGCAATCCAGGGCCGATTGAAGAGATCAATTCCCCTTCAACGCTAACGCTGGCGCTGAGTACGCGTTGTACAACCACCCTCATTGCCGCGGCTCCGCACTTATTGAATCTACATAGATTTCAAGGCGCCGCCGGAAGCCGGCTTCGTTGAAAAGAGTTTCCAGTGGATGAGATACGCGGCGGCGCCAGTTTGGTGCCTCGCTCGTCGTGCCGGGAAGGTTCTGCTGTTCGCGCTCTCCGCTAAGTTCTTCGAGATTGAGCAGTCGTAACTGCGAAGGAGTGCTCGATAGAAAGCGGCAAAGCGCCGCGAAGAAGACCTGCGGGTTTGCTTCCTCCGGCCCCAGGAGAAATGCCTCGCGAAGCCGCGCCACTGCATGTGTGCGGGCCTGTTGCGAGGGAGCAAGTTCTGAGGCAGGAAGCATTCCTGTCCTTAGGCGTGAATCAAGATCCATGCCGGTCAACCAGCCATCAAAAGTAGGTAAATCGTGGGTAGTGAACGAAGCGATGGCATCGCGCGGATAATCCACAGAAGGCTTGAAGTTGTCGCCGTTGCGCTCAAACAAAATGAGCCAATAACTGAATATCCGGAACTGGTCGAGTGCTTTCCGGAAGTAATCGGGAACAGTGCCGAGGTCTTCACCGACTACGATGAACTTGTTGCGCTGGCTTTCGAGCGCGAGGATTCGCAGTAAGTCTTCAAAATGATCCCGAACATATGCCCCGTCACGGGCGCTCATCTGATCTGGGATCCAGTACAGACGCGCGAGTCGCATCACGTGGTCCAGCCGTATAGTGCCGCCATGTCGTGCCGCGCAGCGGATCGATTCTATGAAGTATTCATAGCCAGAGTCGGCATGGCGCTGCGGGTGGAGGGCGGGGAAGCCCCAGTCCTGACCGTTTTCGTTGAAGTCGTCCGGCGGGGAACCGACGCGTACTCGAGGGGCAAAGAGATCCTGATAAGCCCAATAGTCTGCGCCGACCCGGTCTGTTGCCAGGGCAAGATCGTGATAAAGGCCGAGAGAATAACCGGAGTTGAGAAGGTGTTTGTGTGTGGCCGAGATTTGTTCTTCGAGACGCATCTCAATGAATGCGTAGAAGTCGATCTGACGCGCCAGTTGATTGGCAAGAGCCCTGGTTTGACTGCTGTGCGGAGATCGATAGGCTTCGGGCCAGTGATGCCAATGCCAGGCATCGGGGTTGCGGCGGTGGAAGTACCGGTCGAATGCCATGTAAGTGCAATAGTTTTCGAGCCACGGGCCTCTGGAGCTTCTATAGTGATCGAGCTCTTGGCGAGAGCCGCGTATGAATTGTCGATAGAGCAGCAGGAGGAAGAATGTCTTGAGCTTTGCCACTTCCTCATACTCGACAAATTCCGAGGCACGCAGGTTTGCCAGTTGCTGTTGAAACTGAGCGCTTTGGGAGATCTTGCCCGCTACTTCGGATTGAGCGAATTCCGGCATCGCCTGGATGTCGAGATAGAGCAGATTGTGGGTAAAGATACTCAACGGGAGATATGGGCTGGTGTTGTAAGGGGTTCGGTTGTGAATCGCGTGAAGTGGGTTGAGGGCGATGAAATCGACCGGGGCACGCTCGGCCAGGCGCTTTGCGAAATCGCGCAGGTCACTGAGATCGCCAGCGCCCCAGTTACGCTCACTGCGCAGGGAAGGCAAAAAGCAGTTGATGCCATTGGCAGGGCGTTTGAGGTTTGGGAAGTGGCATTGGTCTGGGGCGAGGATCCAGCGTATGCGCTGCGATCGTTCGCTGGTCTTTATGGTTAGCCAGTGATATCCGGCAGCAGCGAGATCGGCTAGAGCTGGATCGCCGAGCGAACAAAGGGTTTCCGAGCCATTCTCCCACTCGATCTTCAAGCTCACCGGGGCGGCCAGTTCCTGGGGGTTGAGTTGAAGCGGAAGTTGAGCCAGGGGAGAATTGAGGCTTTCCACAAGGGTTTTAACAGGGATGAGCTTCGCGGCGCGTATGGCATCATCGGCGGCGAGGTAGGCGGCACTTTGTGCTTCGTCTTCAATTGAGATGCGTTGCCCTGTGATGGAATCGATGATTGCGCTGGCTGTGGCAGGCTCTACGTGCCTCTGGTGGCCCCAGATCGTTTGGTATTGCAGCTCGAGGCCAAGCCGTTGGGCCAGTAGGGCGCCAGCGCCGGGTTGAGAATCGTGTTCGTTCAGAAAGAGTGCTCCCTCTCTATTCTAGGAAGCATGGGATAATGTGAGCATGGAGAATCGTACTAATCTCGGCGCTGCACCAGCGGATTTATTTACCCGTGTGGATCAGGAGTTCTCCGAGAACAACGGCGACGGCATTATTACGACGACGCTCGACAGTGCTATCAACTGGGCGCGTAAGAATTCGATTTGGCCGATGACATTCGGCCTCGCCTGCTGCGCGATCGAAATGATGGCGATGAGCGCCTCCCGCTATGACATCTCGCGCTTTGGTGCAGAAGTATTTCGCGGTTCTCCCCGGCAGTCGGATTTGATGATCATCGCTGGCCGATTGTCCAACAAGATGGCACCTGTCGCTCGTCAGCTCTACCAGCAGATGCCTGAGCCCAAGTGGGTCATCTCGATGGGTGCCTGTGCTACTTCGACAGGTGTTTTCAGCAATTACGCACTTGTTCCGGTCAATCAGGTGATTCCGGTTGATGTCTACGTCCCGGGCTGCCCTCCGCGCCCGGAGCAACTGATCTATGCCCTGATGATGTTGCAGGAAAAGATCCAACGGGAGCAGGGTTCCCTGCTCAAGACCTTGAATCTCGCATAATTCCTTCAAGTTCTCTCCAATCTCTCCGATACGTTTGGTACACAAAGACAGTCGAAGTTTCACTTAGGTGATGCTTGAGCCTTTTGGGCTT
>JAPKYY010001063.1 GCA_026394095.1 Acidobacteriota bacterium
GGGCGGCGGTAACTTTCCAAATTCCTTTTGAGCGAACGGCATAGGCTCCACCTTTTTCTTATCGTCTGCGGATTCTGGAACTTGAACAGAGATAATACAGAAAGTGCTAGCCATCGAAACAAAGAACCTGCGCAAGACTTACGGGACGAAGGCGGCGGTCGACGGACTCAGCCTCTCTGTGCCGCAAGGATGCTTTTACGGATTCCTCGGGCCCAATGGTGCGGGGAAGACGACGACGATCAAGATGCTGATGGGCGTAGCCCAGCCTACCTCGGGAGAGATATTCCTGCTAGGGGATCCTATTGATTCGGCCAATCCGGAAGCTGGGCTGAGCGCACGGCGGAAGATTGGACTTGTGCCGGACGAGACTCTGCTCTTTGACAATCTAACCGGTGGGGAGTATCTCGAGTTTATTGGGCGGATGTATGGATTGCAGAGGCCGATGGCGGCTGAGCGAGCCAAGGAGCTGATCGAGTTTTTTGAGTTGGCAGGGGCTGGACGGAAATTGATTTCTGAATACTCCAAGGGGATGCGCAAGCGGGTGGCGATGGCTGCAGCGCTGATTCACCGGCCACAATTGTTTTTGATGGATGAACCGTTTGAGGGTGTCGATGCGGTGGGCGCGCGGTTGATGAAGGACCTGCTGCTGGATCTGGTGAAGCATGGCTCGACGATCTTTTTGACGTCACATGTGCTGGAAGTAGTGGAGCGGCTGTGTGATCGTATCGCGATCATCCACGAGGGGAAGCTGGTGGCTGAAGGGACACTCGATGAGTTGAGACAAGGCAGCGAGACCGAGACTCTGGAAGATCTTTTTGTGCGGACGGTGGGGGAACATAACCGGACGGCGGCCGACTTGTCATGGCTTTAATGGATACGCCGGGAGCGGCAATACTTTGGGCGCAGTGGCGGACGATCCTGAATTTCTACCGCAGGCCGCAGATGGGCGGCTATTGGGTGGGCACAATTGTGATGGCTGTCTGGTATCTGATGTTAGCCGGTGGCGGTGTGGGGCTTGCCGTGCTTCTGGGTAATGTGAAGCCGAGTGAGTTTGCGAGCTTTGAGTTTTTGCTGACGTTTGGGCTGCTGGCGGCGTTTTTGTACTGGCAGGTGGTGCCCGTATTCTTAGCCTCTACGGGCATGTCGCTTGATACGCGGAAACTGATGGTGTATCCGGTGCCCGAAAGGCAGCTTTTCCTGATTGAGGTTCTGCTGCGGTTGTCGACCGGCGTTGAGGTTCTGCTTCTGCTGGCAGGGATATTTGCAGGACTGATGAGGAATCCCGAGATTCCCGGGTGGGCTCCGCCCAGTCTGCTGCTTTTTGTGGTTTTCAATCTTTATCTATCGGCCGGGATCAAGGATCTGGTGGGGCGACTGATGGAGCGCAAGGGATTGCGTGAGGTGGCAGTGCTGGTGCTGGTGATTCTGATGGTAAGCCCGCAGATGATTGCGATGATGGGGTTGCCGGCTGGGGTGAAGTCGGCGTTGCTGAACTTCAACCAGTCGATGTTTCCCTGGGGGGCCGCAGCGGGGCTGGCCATGGGACGTTTGCCATTGTTGAATCTTTCTTTGATTCTCTTTTACACCGTAGCCGCCATCTGGTTTGGACGCTGGCAGTTCCACCGGAGTCTGCACTTTGATGTGGATGCAGCAAGGGCGCAATCCGGACATGGTGGGACGACAAGCGGGGCAGGGTGGACGGCTATCCTGTTTCGCTGGCCCCGGCATCTGTTTGTGGATCCGCTGGCTGCTCTGGTTGAGAAAGAGATGCAGACGCTGGCTCGGAGCTCGCGGTTCCGGCTGGTGTTTTTCATGGGCTTTACGTTTGGGCTGGTAGTGTGGCTGCCCCTGACTTTTGGCCGTAGGGGAATGGGTGAGAGTGGAGCGATGGAAAGTAATTTCCTGACCTGGATCAGTGTGTATTCGGTGATGATGCTGGGTGAGGTGGCGCTGTTCAACAGCTTTGGTTTTGACCGAACCGCTGCACAGTTTTACTGGATTGCCCCAGTGCAGTTGCGGACGGTGTTGCTTGCGAAGAATATCACTGCGAGTGTTTATATTTTTCTTGAGCTGATTATCATCACAGTGGTGTGTCTGGTGCTGCGGCTGCCCATTAGCTGGCACAAAATCGCAGAAGCGTTTGCCGTAACAACGGTGATGGCTGTGTTCTTTACCGGACTTGGAAATCTTGGGACAGTCTATTATCCCCGGGCGGCAAATCCGCAGACATCCTGGCGTGCCCGCGGGGGGAGCAAATTTCAAATGTGGATGCTGGTTGTCTATCCTGTGTTGGGGATCCCGATTGGGTTGTCGTATCTGGCCCGCTATGCTTTTGAATCCCAATTCGGATTTTACGGAATGTTGTTGTTGACCTTTGGGCTCGCGCTGGCTTTCTACTGGGTGGCTATGGATACGGCTGTGCAGGGAGCGAGAGAACGCAAGGAGCAGATATTGGTTGCGCTTACGGAAGGGGAAGGGCCGATCGGGTCATGAAGAAGATTGTTGAGTGTGTTCCCAACTTTTCTGAAGGAAGGGAAGAAGCGACATTGCTTGCGATTGAAGGTGCCATTGCGAGTGTGCCCGGCGTCACTTTACTCGGACGCGAATCGGATGCGGACCATAACCGGAGCGTCTTTACGATTGCCGGTGAACCAGCGGCCGTTTGCGAGGCGGCTGTGAGGGCTGTTGGGGTTGCGGCTGAACGCATTGATCTGAGGCAGCATCGGGGTGAGCATCCGCGGATTGG
>JAPKYY010000398.1 GCA_026394095.1 Acidobacteriota bacterium
CGGGTGAGGTGAACTGGTGGGTTCACACGCTGGCGCTGCTGACGTTTTTGCCTCTGATCCCTCTTACGAAGCATTTGCATCTGGTGTTGAGCCCGTTTGCGATTCTGGCGGCTCGGGATGGGTTTAGCCAGATTCCGCCACTTGATGGGGATGAGGATTTTGGGATGGTGACGGGGAAAGATATCACGCAGATCTCGGCGTTGCAGGCATATTCGTGTGTTGAGTGTGGGCGGTGTACGGAGCATTGTCCGGCGTTTACTACGGGTAAGGAGTTGAACCCGAAGGAGATTATTCTTGGGCTGCGGAGTTATTTGAATGAGAACGGGGCGCAGGCGGAGGTGCCGTTGTTTGGGGCTCATTTGTCGCAGGAGGCGGTGTTTCAGTGCACGACTTGCGGGGCCTGTGAGTTTCAGTGCCCGGTAGGGATTCAGCACTTGCCGGTGATTGTGGGGTTGCGTCGCGGGGCGACGAATACGGGTGAGTGGGAAGACGAGTATGGGTCGAAGTTGTTTCGGAATCTGGAGAAGAATGGGAACCCGTTGGGGCTTGGGGCGGCAGAGCGGGACAAGTTTGTGGCTCGCGCTTCCCTGCCCTTGTTTGATGGGTCGCAGGAGTATTGTTTGTGGCTGGGGTGTATGGGGAGTATGGATGCGCGGGGGCGTGAGATTGTCGAGGCGCTGGTGCGTGTGATGCGGCATTTGAATGCTACGTTTGGGGTGCTGAAGAAGGAGAAGTGTACGGGGGATGCGGCGCGGCGACTGGGAAATGATCTGGCTTTTGGAGAGCTGGCGCAGCAGAACCTCGATACGATGAAGCCGTTTCGGGGTGAAGGGAAGAAGTTTAAGCTGATTTCGATTTGCCCACATTGCGTGCGGACGATTCAACAGGATTGGAAAGAGGTTGGGGAGCCGCCTGAGATTGAGCATCACTCGCAGTTTTTGGCCCGATTTGAGCATCTGCTGCCTAAGGCCAGCGAGAAGGAGTCTATCGTTTATCACGACCCCTGTTATCTGGGGCGGTATCAGAACATCTATGATGAGCCGAGGAAGGTTGTGGCTGGGTCGGCTAGTGAATTGATTGAGGCGCCGAGGAATCGGGAGCGGAGTTTTTGCTGTGGGGCTGGTGGGGGATTGGCCTTTTTGGGTGAGGAAAGCGGGACGCGTGTGAATGAGACTCGAGCTCGGGAATTGGCTGAGACTGGGGCGAAGACGATTGGAGCGGCTTGCCCGTTTTGCCAGACGATGTTTCAGGCGGCGCTGACGCAAATCGACTTGCAGAAACCAGCATTAAAAGACATTGCAGAACTAGCGGCGGCACGGCTTCCCGTGGTAGATTAACAAATGAACGTCACTTCGTGGTCGCGTAGCTCAACTGGCAGAGCAATTGACTCTTAATCAATAGGTTGTAGGTTCGATTCCTACCGCGATCACCATCTCCTTCCGACTGTTCGTCCCACACTTTTTTCCTAGTCAGAATCCCTATCCGTTATTTCTTGCTTGAGGTTGTGTTTCCGCTACTTTTAGCTGTCTTTGTTAAATTGTTGAGATGCCAAAAGTCTTGTTGATCCGGGCCGGGACTACACCGGTCGTTTACGTGGTGGACAAATCTGTCGGCCTTGGCTGCGTGAATCATAGAGCTGACGTATTGCTTGTCCAACACCTATTGAGAGTTGCCTGGGATGAAGTCCCTGGTAGTAAGGGGTTCCGCCCACCTGGAGAAAATTCGCCTCTCAGGGTGGATGGCATCTGGGGCCCAAAGAGTCAAAAGTTCCTCAATTACTTTCAAGAAGAAGCGAACAGACGCGGTGCAGGTGTGGTGCAGGACCAACGGGTGGATCCTTGCACCAGCGGGCACACCAGATCCACCCGCTCGAAGACTTTTTACTCAATTCTCGCGCTGAATGCGGCCCGCAATAGCCGGCATAGATCGAATTACGCAGATATCACAAGAGATCCTGGGTTTCCGACAGAGCTTACCAATGAGTTCTACCTGGATTGGCCAGCCTAAGGCGAAACTTCACTTCCGGCAGTTCTTATTGGAGCAATGAGAACACCTTTAGCCTGCGTTAGGATTCGACATCATCCTTGGCAGTTGGGTTGGCTTTGCGGCTTCTCGTGTTTTGACGAAGGAGTCTTCAGCTTGCTGCCAGCGATTGGCCATATCTATGGCCAATCGCCTTTGCTTTTCTGCAAGGTTGGTTTGCTCGGCACGGTCTTTGGCCAGGTTGTAGAGTTCCCAGGGGCCTTTTTCTCCAATGGCTACGAGTTTGTGGTCTCCGACTCGGATGGCTCGGTTCTTGTTGTGGTGGAAGTATAGGAAATCCCGCTCTATAGTTGTGTTTTTTGCGAGGGCCGGGGCCAGGCTTTTGCCGGATAGAGCGGGAGCTGATGTCGGCAGGATGCCTCTGGGGGATGCGCCTGCGAGGTCTAGCATCGTGGGGACGAGATCGACCAGATGACAGGGGGTGTGGCGGAGTTTGCCTTTGTCTGAGATGCCTTTGGGCCAATGCATGATCCAGGGTGAAGAGATGCCTCCTTCGTGGACCCAGGACTTGTGAAGCCGGAAGGGTGTGTTGGCGGCGGTGGACCAGCCGGGGCCGAGGCAGAGATGGGTAAGGGCAGAGCCGGGGGCGGCTTTGGGGTCGTGGCCGTCGCCTCGGATCATTTGCTCAGCGCTGGCTCCGTTGTCTGATACGAAGACGATTGCGGTGTTGTCGTAGGCGTTCATGGCGCGGAGTTGGTTGAGGACGCGACCGATTTGCTGGTCCATACAGTCGATCATCGCGGCGTGGATTGCCATCTTTGTTCTCTGAAAGGATTTCTGTTCTTTTGTGAGAGTATTCCAGGGGACGGCTCTTGCGACTTCGCCAACGCCAAAGCGTTTGGTTATGTCTTCTTAGGCGAGGTTCCAGTCTGGCCAGATTCCGGTTTCCATTGGAGCTAGAGGACAGTGGATCAGGCCCATTCGTTTCATTCGGTTGTAGCGTTGCTTGCGGGCTTCGTCCCAGCCTTCGCTGAAGCGGTCTTTGTACTTGTCGATGTCTTCCTGGAGGGCGTGGAGGGGGAAGTGGGGTGCGGTGAAGGGTAGGTAGAGGAAGAAGGGGTCGCTTGCGTTGTTGCGGGCATGGCCTTCAAGGAATTTCACTGCGTAGTTGCCGATAGCGGTGGTGCCGTAGAAGCCATCGGAGAGTTTGCCTTTGGGGAGGGCTTCACCGTCGAGACTGCTGGCGCGGGGGGCGAAGAAGCTGTTCTGGTCGAGGAGGGCGTAGGAGTGCTCGAAGCCGGCGGCTTCGTTTGGCTTGAAGCGGATGTGCCATTTGCCGGAATGGTAGGAGCGGTAGCCTTGATGCTTCAAGTGTTGGGGTGCGAAGGTTGTCCAGTCTGGGACGAGGCCGGGGGTCATTACGTCGCAGGCGGTTTGTTGGGCGTAGTGGCCCGTGAGGAGGCAACTGCGAGAGGGGCCGCAGCGGGCGGTAGAGTAGCCCTGGGTGAAGCGGAGACCGTTGTTGGCTAGATGATCGAGGTTTGGTGTGTCGATGTCGCCACCGTAACAGCGGGCGTCTGAGTAACCCATGTCATCGGCGAGGATGATCAGGAAGTTGGGCTTCGTTTTTATGGGTTGGAGGGCGGCGAGAAATTCTCTTCGATTCATGTCTGCGGTGCCTGGGAGATAAGATCATAGTCTATACGGGTGGCCCTCTTTCCGGATATTTCTCCCTGGCGCTGACACAGTTTCGGCCGCAATTTCGCCAATGATATCTGATGACCAAACTCGCCCTTGTCACGCTGCTCATGGCGCGGCCTCTTGCCGCCCAAATTGAATTCTCATCCAACATTTCGCTCCTTGCAGTTCCCGCATCCGCTCCGAACACCGTCTTTTTGGCCACGACAACGTCACTGTATCGGTCAGACGATCAGGGCCGAAGCTACCGTTCGGTCTTCAATTCCCCCGATTCACTCGCCGATCTTGCCCTCACCACTCCCAACACGGTGTTGCTCGCCACTCGCTCCACAACCAAACTTCTTTACCGATCCACCGACAACGGCGCCACCTTTACTGCCGTAATCCTCCCGCTGCCTGCGCCACCATCCGGCACTTATTCCATCTCCATCCACCCCCTCCAATCCTCCGCAACAACCGTCTATCTTCGCGTTGGCCGGTTCCTGCTCAAATCCGCTGACGATGGCGCAACCTGGACGCTGCTTTCCACCCTCTTTGATGCTACATCCGCGTTTGCTCCAGCCACCACGGGAAACCGCATTCTGTATGCCGGCAACGCTGGCTCGCCGGGGGGCTTCTCGGTATCGAGCGACGACGGCAGTACGTGGACTCAAGCGTCTGCGGTGCCCCTGCCGCCCAATTCCGGAGCAATAAGCATTGAATCCGTGTTTGCAGCCTACATCATCCCCCACCCTCGCACGCCAGACCTTCTCCTGCTCAACGCGAGCGTTAGCTACCGGGACTCCAATGCCGTCGGCGGCCGTTCCACTGGCACTTCTTTCTATCGGTCCACCGACCGCGGCCGCACCTGGAACTACTCTGGCCCCAGCGGCCTCGGTTCGCGCACCGTCTTGTCCCGCGAAGGCGCTTTGCTTCTGGTTGCCGGTTCCAATCCCGTCCGCTCCACGGATTTTGGGCTCAGCTATACGCCGATCACGAATAGCGGCCCTACATTCTTTATCGATGGCGCGAACTCGAGCCGCGTCTGGACTTCAAACGGTCAAGTGTCTACCGATGGAGCCTTAAGCTTCTCCGCCTACCCGCGCAAATACTTCCCCGCTGTTGCCGATGTCACACCCGTTGAACTGACGCTTGAAGCCGGATCCTCGTTTGCGAATTTCTTTGG
>JAPKYY010000168.1 GCA_026394095.1 Acidobacteriota bacterium
AGGCAAAGTTGCGTTATCCAAATCCTTCGGTGAAACCATCAGGCCGCCTACATTGAACATCTGGGGCATGCCTGGAGCCGAACCGCCACGATTGCCGCGTCCTGCAGGCATCGCGCCAGTCTTCTGCAGCTCGGCCGTCACTTTGGCCATGACTTCGGTGCGCTCTTCGGGGGTCATATCAGCCATGGCTTTGCCCTTGCTGAACTTGGTTACCAGCTCACGCCGTTTGCGTTGCAACTCGGGATCCATGTTGCCGCCACCACCGCCACGCTGCCGCCCGCCGGCTTGCTCGGCTGGTGCTGCAGCAGGCTGACCCATTCCCTGGGGCATGCCGCCTTCCGGCTGCGCAGCCATGGGAGGAGCGCTGAACGATGTCATCGGGCCCTTCTTGCGGTTGGTCTCGGCTTGTGCCAGAATGCGGCTCACCTGCGATTCATTCGCGCCAAGGGCGCTGAGCAACTGCCGCATATCAATCGAAAAGATCACGTCAAACTTCTTCGCCGGGTCAGAGCTGAACATGTTGGCCGAAGCCGTGCCACTCATCGACTTGATCTTGCCCGTAAACTTCTTGTCCGGCAACGCATCGAGGCGCATCGAAACTTCCTGACCCTCAGTCAAATTCGCACGGTCCAACTCGCCAACCTTGGCCACTACTTCCATCTCGCTCAGATCGAGAATGTCGGCCACTGGCATTCCTGGCTGCACCTGGTCTCCCTCGCGAATATCCGGCAGCGACATGCCAAACATCATCACTGTCGAACGGTTCTGCTTCACTGCAACCAGACCACTCATCGGAGCCAACAACTTCACTTGCGCCAGCCGCTGCTTCTCTCGGTTCAGTTCGAGTTTGGCCTTATTCGTCTTCTCGCGCAACACAGCAAGCTCAGCCTGCGCCTGCTCACGACGGCTCTTGATGTCGCTCTCAAGCTGCGCCAGCCGGCGCTTGGATTCCTCCAGCGTCAATTGATTCTTCTTGGCATCAATGGCGCTGATCAACTCATTGCGCTTGACCTCCAGCTCAGCCCGGCGAACTCCATAACGGGCGCGCAGCAACTCCACCTGATCCTGATTGTCACGAATCGCAAGATCAGCCTGCGCCTTCTTCACCTGCTCATCAATCTGGTCCAGCTCCAGTTGTTTTTCTTCAAGTCGCGATAACACTTCCGCATCGTCAAACTCAACCACCAGATCCTTCTCACGCGCCAGCGCACCCAGTGTCGCAAGCTTGGTCACCTGTACCGTGCCAAACAAATTCGGTGCAGTAAGGGTCGCACTCCGGACAGCCCTCAATTCACCGCGGGCAAAGCTGCGCACCACAACATCGCTCTGCTTCACCTTCGTTGTAGCCAGGGAATCTTCTCGCTGTGGAAGCTGCTTGTAGACGAGGAACGCGGCATAGCCAGCCCCCACGAGCACAAGGAGAATGATCAATCGAACAATAAGTTTTCGCATGTCGGGAATTTATAGTTTCTTCTGCTTGCGTGCTGCTTCGGATGGGTTCTCAAGAGTGACCACTTCACCCTCCTTGAGCCCGTTCAGCACTACCGTCTCGTTATCGTTGCGCTTGCCCACTTCGATCTGGCGCACAGCAAAGACTTGCCCCTTCTGCACATACACAGAAGGCTTGCCGCCAACCGTAAAGCTGGCTCGAGTCGGGATCAGCAGCATGTTTGCTTCGCTCTCAATCAAAATTTCGGCCGAAGCGCTCATGCCAGGCCTCAACCTCTTGTCGGTCCCGCTAATGGTCGCCCGGGCCGGGAAAGACTTCTCAGTCATGCCCATGCCGCGCCATTGCACCGATGCAATCGGGCTGATCCAGTCCAGCTTGGCATCAAATTCGCGGTCGGGAATGGCATCGATCCGCACCTTAACGGTCTGCCCCAACTCCAGCTTGCCACGGTCCACCTCATCCAGTTTCAAATCAATTCGCAGCAACGAAAGATCGGGAATCTCGGCGATCGCTGCACCAGTCCAGGCCCTGTCGCCTTCCTTGAATGGTGGAGGACTCGAGCCCCAGCTCCCCTGACTGCGGAAGTTCGGCAGCAGGTTCACAATACCGTCGCCAGGGGCGCGGAGAACCATGTTGCCGAGATAACCCTTCGCCCGGTTCACATCACGAACAGCCTTGTCTTTATTTTGATCGAGCCTCTCAAGATCTGCATTCTGCGTGGCCTTGTGCGTCTTGATCGTCTGCCCCACCTGCCCCAATTCGCCATCGGAAATCCCTACATCAATCCGGCTCTTGGCACCCTCAATTTCACTCACAACTTCGGCCTTGCTGGCCTCAAGCTTCGAGCGCTCAAGGTTATACTCTGCCGTCATCTTGTTCATGCCATCCATCTCGGTGACAATCCGGTGCGACGCCTTGGTCTGAACAATCTGGCTATCGATTGTACGAACGCTCGTATTGCGTTCGAGCAAATTTTGCTCCTGCTGTGCGGCGTCAAACTCCACCACTACTTCACCCTTGCGAATCGGCTTGCCACTCTCGGCCAACCTGACGATTCGCGGATCCGGCACCTGCGGCGCAATGATTGTCACCGAGTTAACGCTGCGAATCTCGCCGCGAGCCCTCACCACAATCGTAAAATTGCCCTTGCGCACCTTTGCCACAGGCACTTCCACCACGCTCGTCTTCTGGTTGTAGTTGAACGCAGCATAGCCGCCACCGGCGCAGGCCAGCAACACCACACCCATAAGGATGCGCTTGTTACGCACACTGGACTCAGTCTGTCCAATTCGGATTTTCGGTTTGATTTCTGACATACAGCGCTACCCCTTACTTGCCACAAGGTTGGCCGTTGGAACTTTATCAAGGGCAATCACGTCCCCACGATTCAAACCCTTCACGGCAGCAACCAGATAATTTTCGAGACTTACTTCTACTTCGCGGCGATTCCAGGCCTCGCCATTCTTGATGTAGACCACCCGCTTGCCGGTCTCTTCGTCGGCAAACACACCAGCCAGCGGTGCAACCACTGCATCTTTCTCCTCAAGTATCACCACGTCCACACTGCAGCTCAGGTCAGGAATAATTCGCTTGTCCATCTGATCAATCTTCAGCCGCACCGGAATCTCACGAACAAAGCTCGCTCTCATCCCACCACTTTTCGGTACCGCTGCGATGTTCACGATATGCGCTGGCACCTCAAGCCCGGGATAGGCATCAAAGCGAACCCGCGCCTTCATCCCGATCCGCAACTGTTCGCCGTCCACCTGATTGACAGTCGCGTTGATGATCATGGAATTCGGATCTACAATCTGCATAAAGAATTGCCCGGGATAGATCTGATCGCCCTGCTGAATCTGGGCGAACTCACTCCCCCGGAAGATATTCTGCATTACCGTCATCCCGGCGATATTCGCCTTGGATAGCATCCGGTCTGCATTCTGTTGCGAACGCTGATATTCGAGCTGCAGCGTCTTGAACTCAAGCTCGGCATATTTCAGCTGCGCTTTTTCCTGTTCATCGATAAACTTGCCTTCGGCCAACTGCTGCTTATACTGCGCCTCGGCTTCCTCAAGGGTCAGCTTCACTCGCTCAGCATCGATCGAACTCAATACCGGTAGCGTCTTCATATCCAGCTTCGCCTTGTCGAGCGCCCCTTTGGCCTTCTCAACATTCTGATTGTGGGTATATCGTGCCAGGTCCAGATTCGCCTTCTGCTGAGCCAACTGCGCCTTGGCTGTCTCCATCGTTGCCTGGTAGTCTTCAAGCCTTTGCAGCATGTACTGACGATCAAACTCCGCCACTGTATCGCCCTGCTTGACGATCGACCCTGGCTTCACCAAATTCTGCAGCACCAGCGTAAAATCGCCACCACCTCCGCCTGGACCACCGCCTCCGCCTGGCCCGCCCAGTCCAGAACCCAATTCTCTCGACGTCGAACCCAATCCATCGCTCCCTACGGACGAACTCGTTCCAGCGCCACCGCTGCCGCCAGTCGCACTTCTCGCCCCACCGCTACCAGAGGAAGCAACACGGCTCGATGCCGCCCGCGTCGCACCAGATCCCCCAAAACTCCTGGCCGCCCCGCCGCCAGTAGAGGCCAGCGAACCAGCAGCCCCAGCCGCTGCAGCCGAACCAGACGAAGAACCGCTACCACTACGAGCTCCGCCACCGCCAAGAGTCGGCAACGCCGCTACACTTGACGATTCCATACCAGCGAGGCTAAATCCGCTTCTTCCACGGCCAGACCTGCTACCACGAATTTGCGGTGCGATCAATGAAACAAATTTTTCGGCTGCCGTCACCCCAGCCAGGCGCTTCGTTTTCTCAACCGAACCGCTTTGCACCGTAGCCGTCCGTACCCCTTCACGAACCTGCGCCGCCTGCTTATCGATCGCTTCCTGCTTTTGCCACAGCCAGTAACCAACACCACATACAGCAATAAAACCCAGAATAATCAACCACTTAGAGGTAGGCCGACGCTCGTCTTCATGGCTGGGCACCGCCGTCGGGCCGGGCGGCTTAAGCGGAACTCCGCTGGAACCTGGATTCACATGGGGCTGCATAGATATGTCTCATTATGCAAGACGACGAATTATAAAGAAAGGTTAGCCCCCCGCTAAATCGTTGAAGAGACGTACAATTCCAGTAGTGAAGCAAGGTCCATTTGGGCGTCTCCTCAATCACATTCAGGACTTCGGGCTTGCCGGTATCCATCTCCGCTTTCTCGCTGGCCTCAACCTCTATCGAAAAATGTCGATTTTCGAGCTTGACCTTGACCACCTCAAGCCAACCCCGGAGGCAAAAATCCCTGTTGTCATTTCTACCGACAACACCTCAGAAGCAGCAACATGCTACTCCGCCATGTATGACGGTCAAATAGTTTCCTGCCTCAAGAAATCGGAAGGCTCCATCCTTCTCCCCTATATTGCTCAAAGCCTCCACCTCACCCCTAATGAATGCTATCTCCATGGTGCCTTCACTGAACCGGACTTCCGCAGCAAAGGCCTGCTAGGTGCTCTCATCTCTTACGCCTGCCAGCACACCCATCACTCCAGAGCCCTCGTCGCCATCACCAGCTACAACAAGTCATCCACAAGAGCTTTTTCGAAAGCTGGTTTCAAACTCAAACAGATCAGAGGCTACTACGGCCTTGGGCCGTGGCGCCATCACTTTGCCGCTCAGCCAGCGCCAACAGGAAATACCCGGTCTTCAGGCGCGTAGGTAACTTCTCGAGCAAATCGAAAGGCCTCAGCATCTTGCGGTATAGGCCAGGGGTCAACCAGCGTTTCGCCCCACAGTATCGAGCCGTCGCTACCGCCAGCGCACGCGGCTCGTGTACCACCGCCGTGAATTCCTTCACCGCCCACCCAGTCCCGGCAAGCACCGCTCGAAATCCCTCTGCATCTAATGTTTTGCCGTACTCATAGGGAGCCAGGCCAATCCCCTGCAAAAAGCCATTCGGAATAAGGTTTCGCATTGCTAGCAATGGATTGCTGGCATTGTCGAGCGTGATCAGAAGTTGCCCACCAACCCGAGTTACCCGTGCCAATTCCCGCAAACTATCCCCGATTTCCACCTCCGTCCGAAAGTGATCGAGCGTAGAGAACGAGGTAACAGCGTCAAAACTCGCTTCGGCATAAGGCTGAACCTGCGCCGGAGCCTGCACCCACGAAACCCTTCGATTCCCGTGTAACCGGGCACCCTGCCGCAGCGCCGGCAATGCAAGATCAGCCACAACCACTTGCTCAAATCGCTCAGAGAGTGCTTCCAGAACTTCCTGCCCGCGGATCTCTTCAAATGCATCCGTCTTGAGCACCCGGCCACCACCCCTCAGATACCGGCGCACCCACTCCGCATAGTGCTCTCGAGAGTACCTCAACCATTCGGTCTGCGTCTCCATACGCAACTCATCCGCCAGGTGTTCTTCCCAATAATGCTGGTCCCGCTGGCGTGTAGAGCTGTCGATTTCGTCCGTGAGCTTCAGATCCATGAACAAGCCATATACAGTATCCTACTTGAGAATGCAGGATCGGATCGGAACATCGGCCCCCCGGCGTGAAGCCGCGTCAAAGGTATCAGGCAGGTCCATCTACACCGACGACGCTCCTAGCTACGAAACGCTTTACGGTGTCACTGTCCGCTCTACGGTCCCTCACGCACGAATTCGCAAGATTCACTTCGCCCCCGATCTCCCCTTGGACGAATTCACAATTGTCTCTGCCGACGATTTGCCTGGCCCAAACGTAGTAGCCTCCATTTGCGAAGACCAGCCCTGCCTTGCCTCCTCCAAAGTAAACCATGTCGAGGAAGCAATACTGCTTATCGCACATCCAGATCGATACCTCGCCGAGCGCGCCCGCCAGAGCGTCTGCATCGAATACGATCCACTCCCTGCGGTTTTCAACCCGGCGCTCTCTACTCACGCCTTCAAAACCTGCAACATCTCCAAAGGCCTCCCCACCCAGGCCTTTGCCAATGCTCCTCACATTATCGAAGGCACCTACACAACGGGCGCACAGGAACAGCTTTACATTGAGCCGCAGAGTATTGATGCCGCTTTTCTAAACAACACGCTCACCATTTGGGGCTCCATGCAATGCCCCTACTTCATTCAGAAGGCTCTCGACAGGGTCTTCCCCTTCCCTTCCCGTGTCATCCAGATGGAGACTGGAGGAGGTTTTGGCGGTAAAGAAGATTACCCCTCCATCCTCGCCATCCACGCAGGCCTGCTCTCATGGAAATCAGGCAAGCCAGTTAAAATGATCTACTCGCGCGGGGAAGACATGGCCGCCACTACCAAGCGGCACCCGGCAATCGTCAAGCATCGCACTGCCGTCGATGCACAAGGCAGGCTCCTGGCCATGGAGGTCGACATCCTGCTCGACGGTGGTGCTTACGCTACCCTCTCACCTGTCGTGCTGTCCCGCGCCGCCATCCATGCCACCGGCTGCTACTTCTGCCCGGATATCCAGATCGAAGCCCGTGCCGTAGCAACAAACCATCCACCCCACGGAGCCTTCCGCGGCTTCGGCGTCCCTCAGGTAAATTTCGCTCTCGAGCGCCACATGGACGTAATTGCCGCATCGCTCCGGATCGACCCGGTCACCATCCGCCGCCGCAACTTCCTTCAACAGGGTCAAAGAACAGCCACCGGCCAGGTCCTTCATGAGTCAGTCCCACTCCAAGAGCTCCTCGATCGCGCACTTCTGGAATCCAGCTACGAAAGCAAATCAGGTCTCGGCATTGCCGCTTCCCTGCACGGTGCGGGCTTCACCGGTTCAGGCGAACGATATCTGCAATCAGTTGCCTGCCTCGAAAGAACCGCCGAAGGGAAAATCCGAGTCCTCGTCTCAAGCACAGAATTTGGCCAGGGCACCAATACGATCCTTTCCCAAATAGTGGCCGATGAACTACAACTCCCCCTCGACGACATCGAAATCGTCCAGCCCGATACCAGCATCGTCCCGGATTCCGGCCCTACCGTCGCCTCGCGCACTGCCATGATCGTCGGCAACCTCCTCGCAGATGCAGCCCGCCAACTCAAAAGTCCGGGGGTCAACAAGGCCAGCGCAAAATATGTCCCGCCACACGGAATCGCCTTCGACGAGGCCACCTTCACCGGTGACGCCTACGCCACCTTTTCCTGGGCAGTCAACATTGCCGAACTGGACATCGATCAGTCCACAGGGCAAACCAAGTTGAAAGATTTTGTTGCCGTTCAGGACGCTGGCAAAATCATCAACCCCACTCTCGCCGCCGGACAGATCGAAGGCGGTGTTGCTCAGGGCATCGGTTTCGCGCTCATGGAAGAAGTCACCTACGAAGAGGGCCGCGTTTGGAACCAGCGCATGGCCAACTACACCATTCCTACAGCCGCAGACTTGCCTCCTATACGCGTCTTTTTCCTGAATTCTGATGCTTCTCAAGCGAAAGGCCTCGGAGAACTTCCGATGAACGCTCCCGCCCCGGCCATCGCAAACGCCCTCTCAAGACAACTCGGTACCAATTTCAACCACCTACCCATCACTCCAGAGAAAATCCTCAAATGCGACAGATCCCGGTAACGGTCAACGGCACAGAACATCTCATCGAAGCCTGGCCAATGGAGCGGCTGCTCGATTTGCTCCGCCGCAATCTTGGCCTCACCGGCACCAAAGAAGGCTGCGGCGAAGGCGAATGCGGGGCTTGCGCGATTCTCTTCAATGGCCAGCTCGTTAACTCCTGCCTGATCCCGGCAGCACAATCGGCCGGATCAACCATCGTCACCATCGAAGGCCTTGAAGATTCCCGTCTCAAACAGGCCTTCATCGATACAGGCGGCTCGCAGTGTGGCTTCTGCACACCAGGCATGATTCTTGCCTCTCACGTTCTGCTGGAATCAAATGAAAACCCCTCTGAACTTGAAATCCGCGAGGCTCTCGCAGGCAACCTCTGCCGCTGTACCGGCTTCACAAAAATCATCGAAGCCGTCCGCAAGGCCCGGCTATGAGAAGTTTCGTCCCCGAATTTGAGCTCTCCACCCCGGCCTCACTGGCCGAAGCCCTAATGCTCATTGCCTCTGGTGCACGGCCCTTCGCTGGCGGCACAGACGTCATGGTCGGGCTCGATGCCGGCCAACTCACTCACCGCCACTTCGTCAATCTGGCGCCGCTGACAGAACTTCGCTCCATCCAGGACTGCAACAACTCGATTCAGATCGGCGCTCTGAGTACCTATACAGACATCGCCAACTCCAGCCTCATCGCAAAACACTTCCCCATGCTCGCCGCGGCTGCACGTCAAACCGGCTGCCTGGCCATTCAGAATCGCGGCACCATTGGAGGCAACATCGCCAATGCTTCTCCGGCTGCAGACTCTTGCCCCGTCCTGCTCGCCTACGACGCAAGCATCCTCCTGCGCTCCTCCAACGGCCAACGCACCATCCCCTATCAGCAATTTCATACCGGCTACAAAGCTATGGCCCTGGCCCCCGGCGAACTCATTGAAGCCATCCGCTTGCCGATCCGCGGAGGCATCTGGATCGATCGCTTTCGCAAGGTAGGCCCACGCCAGGCCCAGGCCATCGCCAAACTCAGCCTCGCCGCCTCAGCTCAAGTATGCAGTGGCAAGATCAGCGCAATCCGCATTGCCTTCGGCGGCATGGCCCCAACCCCACTCCGTTGCCACCGCACCGAAGACCAGATCCTCTCCGGCCAACCCTGGCACCTCGACGAGCTCCAACCGATTACCGATAACCGCTCGACAGTCGAATACCGCAAACAAGTCGCCTACAATCTGATGAAGGACTTCATCCAGAGCCTCAACCACGAATGAAAGCGCAAACCCCGCCTGGCTCCCTCTCCCTCTTCTCTTCGCTCCGTGCCATCCGGCAGCGTAGCTTTTACAGCGAAGAAGTAAAGAAGTATGGCCCGGTCTTCAAGACCGCTCAATTCCATCACCGCGTGATCTGCATCGCCAACCTTCCGCTCGCACACCGCCTGCTGCGCGAGCAGGCAGCCTCCATTGCCCCATGCCCTCAGAATTTCACCAAAGATGTAACAGGTGGCTTCCTGCGCTTCATGTCCCCCATGAATTACAAGATCTACGGGCCCATGTTTCGACGGGCCTTTGCCAGACCCGTGGTCGAAGCTTCTTCTTCATTCGCTCGCAAAAAAATACATGAAGATCTCGCTGGACTTGCCTTGCCGCAAGATCCCCTAAATAAACTCAAAGATCTGACCCATCAGATTTTTGTGCGGATCCTCTTCGGCCTCGAACCAGGCTCACCGATGCTGGATAAGTTCCGCTCATCCTTTGCCGCAATGGCAGATAAATCGATGTCCCAACGTCTCGGCACTGCGGGCCTGGCTGCTCTGGCCGATCTGCGAGCCATGCTTCGCAATCCACCCGAGGCAATCTCTTCGATCTCTGATCTGGCCCAACAGCTAGACGGTACACTCAACGACACCGTAATCGACAACCTTCTCTTCACCCTCCGCATCTCTACCAACGATGCAGCAGGTCTGCTCGTCTGGATCCTCGAATTCCTCGGCCGCAATCCATACTGGCTCGACCAGGTGCGTAAGCAGGAAGATCCTACGCTCCCTTCCCGCATTATCAAAGAAACGCTCCGCCTCTCACGCAGTGAATTCCTCTACAGAAGAGTGGCCCAGGAATTCGAATTTGAGAACTTCCGTTTCCCTGAAGGCTGGCTCATTCGCATCTGTATCGCCGAGTGCCACCTGGACCCAACCCATTTCGCCGCCCCGTATACCTTCAACCCCGACAGATTCCTCGGCCCGCCACCCTCCGACCACATCTACTCCCCCTTCGGCATTCGGGATCACGCCTGCAGTGGTGTCGAGTTCGCTACGATGATTGCAAATCTGGTAATTGATGAGTTGCGGAACTACGACATCATTCTCTCCGGCCCGGCACTAGCGCAGCGTGGCTTCCGACATTGGAATCACTGGTGCCCTTCCTCCAAAGTTGCTCTACGGCCTCGGACATGAAGAGTGCTACTTACTGGGACCAAATCACCACTGGCTTCATCAGACATCGTCACCGTGGTATCTGGCGTGAATTTACTGATCAGTTAAACCAGTCTTTGGTCGCAGAACTTTTGGCTGGCCCACCCGCAGGACGCATCCTGAAAACCGATCTCTTCGACGAAGCGATGCTGAAGGGCGTCGTTGACCCTATGGCCCGAATCGCATCTGAAGTCCATGGCATCGACATTTCTGATCTTGTCGCAAGAACAGCAGCAGAACAGAACCCCAACGCTATCTTCAGGCAAGCCAGCGTTACGCAGATTCCGTATCCCGATCAATACTTCGACACCGTCGTCTCATTGTCCACACTCGATCAACTGGAAACGATCGAAGAAGTCCACCAGGGCCTATCGGAAATCCATCGCGTACTCGCCCCCGGCGGACGTCTTCTGATCACCTTCGACAATCGCTCCAACCCGCTGATAGCCGTTCGCAAATACTTGCCCTTCATCTGCGGCCCATATTTCATGGGCGAATCAGTGAGAGTCGCCCAGCTCAAGCCACTGCTCGAATCACGCGGATTCCAACTGCAACGCATCTTCACCTACATGCATGCTCCAAGGGTGCTAGCGGTTAAAATCTGCCGCCTTCTCGAACACAAACCCTACGCACCAACCATCGCCAAACTCCGTCTCTTCGAAGCCCTCGACAATTGGCCCACCAGAAATTGGACCGCAAACTACATCGGCGCAATTGTCCAAAAGTAAAGAGGGTGCCCATACAGGACACCCTCTTTGTCAAACCATCAGAGAACCAGACTAGCCGTTCATGCTTGAAAGGAACTCGCCATTGCTCTTCGCCTTCGAAAGCCTGTCGAGCAACAACTCGATCGACTCGGTTGGCGACAACGGCGACAACACCTTGCGCAGAATCCAGACCCGGTTCAACTCATCCTTAGGCAGCAGCAACTCGTCCTTGCGAGTACCGCTCTTGTTGATGTCGATCGCCGGGAAGACACGCTTGTCTACCAGCTTGCGATCGAGGTGAACTTCCATGTTGCCTGTACCCTTGAATTCTTCAAAGATTACATCATCCATACGGCTTCCGGTGTCAATCAGCGCCGTAGCCATGATTGTCAGGCTGCCACCCTCTTCAATGTTGCGGGCCGCACCAAAGAAGCGCTTAGGGCGCTGCAGTGCGTTCGAGTCCACACCACCAGAAAGCACCTTGCCCGAAGGCGGCACTACCGTGTTGTAGGCACGAGCCAGACGCGTAATCGAATCGAGCAAAATCACAACATCGCGCTTGTGTTCCACCAACCGCTTCGCCTTCTCGATCACCATTTCAGCAACCTGCACGTGGCGGGCCGCTGGCTCATCGAAGGTCGATGAAATCACTTCGCCCTTCACACTGCGCTGCATGTCGGTGACTTCTTCCGGACGCTCATCGATCAACAGAACAATGAGATTCACTTCTGGATGATTTGTCGTAATCGAGTTTGCAATCGACTGCAACATCATCGTCTTACCGGTACGCGGCGGAGCAACAATCAAACCACGCTGGCCCTTGCCGATCGGCGTCAGCATGTCCATCACGCGACCAGAATAGTTGTCCTTGGTCGTCTCCAGCTTCAACCGTTCGTTCGGATAAAGTGGCGTGAGGTTGTCAAAGAAAATCTTGTTGCGGGTTTCTTCCGGCGCCTCAAAATTGATCGCATCCACTTTGATCAGCGCAAAGTAGCGTTCGCCTTCTTTGGGAGGACGAATCTGACCGGAAATCGTATCGCCAGTTCTCAAATCAAAACGGCGGATCTGCGAAGGGGAAACGTAAACGTCATCAGGGCCCGGAAGGTAGTTGTACTCGGGAGCGCGCAGGAATCCGAAGCCATCTGGCAAACATTCCAGCACACCTTCTGAGAAGATCAGGCCACTCTTTTCGGCTTGGCTCTGGAGGATCTTGAAGATCAACTCCTGCTTGCGCAACCCAGCCGTCTGAACGAGGCCAAATTCCTTGGCAATCACGTTCAGCTTTTGGATGCTCATGTCCTTGAGCTCCACCAGATTCAGGTTCGGCGCCTGTTCTTTAACTTCGCGGCGGCGTCCCTTGGGGCCTTCTGCGGCAGCGGGCGCACCCGCATCCTGCCCATTGTCCTGCCCCGGATTTACCGCGGCGTCTTTGATTTCGTTATCGTTTGCCAAATTTCCCTCACTCCGCGGCCACTTAAGGCCGAGAACGGCATGATTTCCCTGCCAGGCACTTCTGCCCGCATGGCTGCCATGCTCTGGTTTTCTTCTTTACGGTTCAGCTTGTCGATCTTCGTAGCCACCACCAGATACGGCCTTTGGTAATGCTCGAGATAATCCCGCAATTGCCGGTCTGCATCCATCCACCCGCGTCGCGAGTCAACTAGCAGCAGCGACAATTCCAATGTCTGGCGTCCCAGCAGATACGCATCCGCAAGCGCCTTCCAGTGGCCCGATTCCGATTTCGGAACCCTTGCGTACCCATATCCAGGCAAGTCCACCAGCAGGAATCGATCGCCTACCCGGTAGAAATTGATGGTCTGTGTCCTTCCAGGAGTTGAGCTGAC
>JAPKYY010000981.1 GCA_026394095.1 Acidobacteriota bacterium
TCATCTGCTGGTACAGATTGAGGCGCGATCTTACAAAGTACTTGTAGACTTCGCCACCCTTAAGGCCTGGGACGAAGAGTTCCCAGACTCCACCCTCGCGAGGACACATGGGATGGCTGTTTTTGTCCCAGTGATTGAAGACGCCGCAGACCTGAACCGATTCCGCATTTGGTGCCCAAACCGAGAAACGTACTCCGCGAATCCCATCGATTTCGAGGACATGAGCGCCGAAGGTACGGAAGGCTTCATAGTTGGTGCCTTCGAGATAGAGGTGAAGATCGTAGCTGGAGAGGAGAGTATGAAAGCGATAGGGGTCGTCGATTTCAGATTCGGTGCCCTGCCAGGTTTGGAGGCGAATCCGGTAGGCTTGAATTGTGCCTTTGAGAACAACGCAGAAGAAGCCGGCCGGGTCTTCACGTGTGAGCGCGTAGGTCTTGGTGCCGATCACAACAGAGGCAGTTTGAGCATGAGGCAGAAATGCGCGGACTTCCCATTCATCGGCCTTGAATTGGTGAGGGCCGAGAACTTTGAGAGGATCGCCGTGGTAACCGTTAACGATCGCGTGAATCTCGCCAGGGAGCATCATAGGTATTATGGCAAGTTCTAGGCGATACGCCGAATTGCATTTGCATTTAGAGGGTTGCGTCGACAAAGAAATCCTGAGCGAGATTGCGCCCGATCTCGATTCAAGCCTCATTGCCGACAGGTTGAGATTCGAGAATTTCGCCGGTTTTCTTGAGAGTTTCAAATTTGCGGTGATGCAATTGCGTGAGCCGGACCAGTTTCGATTGCTGGCACGAAGGGCTTTTGCCCGTGCGGCTTCGCAAGGTGTCGTTTATGCCGAAGTGATCCATTCTGCTGGAGTTTGCCTGAAGCGCGGCTTGGACGCGCAGGCGATCGCAGAGGCACTGCTTGATGAAGGCAGGAAGGCTCCGCTTGAAATCCGGTGGATCTTTGACGCGGTGAGGCAGTTTGGCGAAGAACACATTTACGAAACGGCACGGTTTGCGGTTGGGTTTGCGGGTACTGAAGTTGTGGGCTTCGGCGTGGGTGGGGATGAGTCTGGCAGCCCGGCCGCTGCCCTCAAGCGAGGATTTCAGTTAGCCAGAGAACACGGGCTTAAGTTGACGCCCCATGCGGGGGAAACAACGAACTCACAAAATGTTCTCGATGTAGTGCGGCTTGGGGCGGACCGGATTGGTCACGGAATTCGTGCCGTCGAAGATCCCAGGCTCGTCGCCGAATTGGCTGCGCGTCAGATTCCGCTTGAGGTTTCGCTGACTTCGAATGTGATGACCGGCGCCGTAGCTTCTTACGAAGCTCATCCGCTGCGGGTATTGCATGCAGCAGGGGTGCCCATCATTTTGAATACGGATGACCCCGGCTTCTTTGATACTTCGATGGATCACGAATTCGCGCACGCCGAACGGCTTGGATTGAGTGCAGGAGAGCTTGAGCAGATCCGGCTTAACGGATTTCGTTTTGCTTTTTGCCCGACACCACTTGCCTGATCTGGCGGAGGTCACCTGCTGAGAGGGCAGAGAATTTCTGGATGTCTTCGAAGGTTGAGAGCTTTGCTCGAAAGCGCTGGAAGTAGGCGACGAAATCTCCGCCGAATTCAAAAGAGTACATGATATCGGCATAGTCCCGGGTATGGACGGGGCCGAGTGCGTGGCCTGCTTCATGGACGCAAGTGAGATAGAGGATGACATCCCCATAGAGTGGATCTTTGGCTACTGCCGCCGCCATATCAGGGCCGAGACTCTCGATAGATGGATTGATGGTAATTTCTGAAATCAGCTTGCCGTCGCGTTGCATTGGCATGCTCTGTCCGTAGAGGCCTCTTCTTCGTGGATTGACCCATCGGAAGATAATGTCTGCTTTTTCTGGCTGGTTTACCCGTTCGACCCGAAGGCCTCCGTCAGAACCCTTAGCCCAGGATTCCATCGCCCATTGGGCGAGGTCTGCCTTCTGGTGTCCACCTGACCAGTAGCGCACAGTGGTTTGTGCCTGCAGACAAACTGCAAGCAGAAGAAGGAGGTATCTCATGGCTTGGTCCTTTCCTCCAGAATGGCGCGCATTGCCGCTTCGAGTTGGTCGACGCGATTCTGCATGTTTTCGAGATCCTGCCCCTGTGGGTCGGGCAGGAGGCCATGCTCGAGGTCGTCGGCGATTTGGCCTCGAGTCTTGACGATTCGTCCGGGAATCCCGACAACGGTGGAATCATCAGGGACGGAGTGTACGACGACGCTGCCAGCACCCACCTTTACATTGTTGCCAAGCGTGATATTGCCAAGGACCTTTGCTCCAGTGCCGACTACAACCTTGTTGCCAATGGTAGGGTGACGCTTGCCACGCTCCTTGCCTGTTCCACCAAGGGTGACTCCCTGATAGAGAATCACATCGTCTCCAATGATCGCTGTCTCTCCCACTACAACGCCCATGCCGTGATCAATGAAGAATCGCCGGCCGATGGTTGCGCCCGGGTGGATCTCGATCCCGGTGAGCATGCGGGCGAATTGAGAAACCATGCGAGCGAGGAGCCTGAGTCCAATCCGGTAGAGGAAGTGAGCCACTCGATGCAGGAGGATGGCGTGAAGGCCGGGATAGCAGATCAGCACTTCAAGCGTGCTGGTTGCTGCCGGGTCTTCCCGGAAGATGGTATCGATCTGTTCCTGAATGGAGCGCCACATATTTGCTTGGATGCTTCTTAATCATTATCCGTTGAAGATTCACGTTGCAGATGGTTCTGTTTTTGGTATTCTGAGTTCATGCCGGAAGGGTACCTGCCGATTCTTTTCCTTCTGGTTATCGCAATCGCGTTTCCCGTCATCGCGTTGATTGTCGCCCGCCTCCTTCGTCCTTCCATTCCCAACCAGGCCAAGTTTGAGGCCTATGAATGTGGGATCGAAGCTGAGGGCAGTTCCCGCGGCCGCTTTACAGTTCGCTTTTACATCGTCGCGATACTCTTCGTGATCTTTGATGTGGAAACGATCTTCTTATTCCCCTGGGCCGTCCGTTACAAACAACTGGGCTGGTTTGGGGTAGCGGAGGTGACGTTATTTCTCACAATACTTATTGCCGGTTACATATGGGCTCGCAAGAAGGACGCACTCAACTGGGTGTGACTTCGACCGGCTTTGAACGAGCTCGCAAACAACTCAACAGATTCCTGCTTGGCCTTGCACTGCTGCCCCTTCTGGGTGCAGAGTCTGCTTACGCCCAGGCAAAACTCCGGCTTACAGACACGACCCTCGGTCCGATTTCGGTTGCGACCGGATCGAATGGCCAGACTCAGGTTATTGAAGCGTTTAATGTTGGCACGGGGGCGCTCTCGCTCAGCTTTGCTTCCAATGCTACCTGGCTCACGGCTAGCGTTGGGACGCTGAGGGCCTGCCAGATTGCAGTGCAGCAGAATACTTGTCTTCCGATCAGTGTGGCCCTCAATACGGCAACGCTAACGCGTGGTTCGTATACAGGTGCGATTACGGTGCGTGATCCCAATGCAATCGATGCTCCGCAGGTGATTAGCGTAACGGTGCAAATCGGCGGAGGGGTGCCCGACAGCATCTTCCTGTACACTCCCCCGAATGGTGGGAGCGACAGCGTGAGATTCGCAACCAATAGCGTGCTCAATACGAATGCTACGACTCAGGCCGGCGGATCCTGGTTGACTGTCGCCTATGAAGGGCAGGGCAGTTTCCGGTTTGTGCAGCCGTACCGCGTGTCTGGCCAGCATCTGCCTGGCATGGCAGAGGGTACTTACAACGGCACAATTCAAATTGGTGGATCGGCTTTTGCTGGTGACAACAAGACGGTGCAGACCCGCCTTGTCGTGACTTCTCAACCCATCGCTTTTGCCGGGCCCACAAGTATTAACGTCAAGCTTTTGCAGGGCAGCCCTGCCACAGTAGTGAATGTTGGTGTAGGGAATCGCGGCAGAGGGGCATTGAGTCTTACCTCGATTGCGACAACGCAGACCAATGGTAGCGGCTGGCTGAGTGCTGCCTTGTCTACATCCTTCACAGGTGCTGCAGTTAGCTTGACTCCTGGTTCTCTGGGAGTCGGTACCTATCGGGGAACAGTCGGGATTTCGACGAATGCAATCAACGGGCCTGTGCTCTTTGTTCCAGTCGAAATGGAAATCGTTGCGAGCACGGCACCTACGATTTCGTTTGGAGGCGTGCTGAACAATGCGACATTTGCATCCGGCGATGCACTCGGCGTAGGTGCGATCTCTGCACTGTTTGGTGAGTTTCTGACAGATCAAAACTACTTTGCAAGCGGAGCGCCTTTGCCAACGACTCTTGGCGGTGCTCGTGTTCTTGTCAATGGCCGAGCGGCTCCTCTTTATTTTGCTTCTCCTGGACAGATTAACTTCCAGCTCCCCTTTGAAACTTTAGGTGGAGATGCGGTTGTTCAGGTAGAACGAAACGGAGTTGTTGGAAATCGGGCCAGCGTCAGCGTTGCTGCACAAGCGGGACGAATTCTGGTTTGGCCCGGGCTTCGCTACGGAATCATCGTAAACGCCGACGGAACACTTCCCCTACCCGAGAGCATCAAGCTTGGCACCTATGTTTCGAAACCGGTTCGCCCGGGCGAGACCCTGGTGATTTATGCGATTGGCTTCGGGCGAACGAATCCTTCTGTGGAATCCGGAGCTGCCTCTCCTGCCAGTCCGCTTGCACAGTTGTCCAATGTCATCGTACGCTTCGGCGTGCCGGGACTATTTGACAGTTCCATTCCGCAACAAGCTGCATTTGCTGGCTTGACACCGGGCTTCGTGGGGCTTTATCAGATCAACGTTCAGGTACCTGAAGGAATTCCTACTCTGGACGATTTTGATCTTTCGATCGAGTACAACAACCAACCCTCAAACCGCGTAAAGATTGCAACGCGGCAGTAGACTCTTCTACTCGCTGTATGGAAAAGCCCGCACCGGATCCATTCCGGCGCGGGCTTTCTTTTTGGGGTACATTAACGATTTGACCGAACGACTCTACTACCACGACTCCTATCTTTGGAAGTTTGACGCGACAGTGACCTCCCGCTCTGAGGATGGTTTACGAATAGAACTGGACAGGACTGCTTTCTATCCGAGTTCCGGCGGACAGCCCTTTGACACGGGTACGATTGCCGGGATTGGTGTTGTTGATGTTCTGGATGAAGAGGATCACGTTATCCACTTGCTGGGTGCTCCTTTGGGCGCTGAGTGCCGTGAGGTTAGCGGTTCGGTTGATGCCGCCAGACGTCTGGATCACATGCGGCAACACACCGGGCAGCATGCTTTGAGTGCGGTGCTCGAAGAAGAATTTGGTCTCAAGACCGTCAGCTTCCATATGGGGGCAGGGTATTCAACGATTGATGTAGAGCCGCTGGGTGTCAGTGCGGCGAAACTGCTGGAAATCGAAAAAAGAGTGAATGAACGGCTTCTTGAGAATCTGCCAGTGTCTGTTGCTTTTGAACACTCGGCTACGGTTGCCGGACTCAGGAAAGCTCCCGACCGTGAGGGGCTGCTGAGGATTGTCACAATCGCCGGGCTCGACCGGAGTGCTTGCGGGGGGACTCATGTTGCCCGGACAGGTGAGGTTGGGATGATTCTGTTGGGCAAGACAGAAAAAGTGCGCCAGTCTTTGCGGCTCGAGTTCTTCTGCGGTGAGCGGGTTTTGCATGAAGTGCGCGCAAGGTTTTGCGATGCGGAGTTGCAGGCTGCCACGTTGCGAGAGCGACTGGCCGAGTCTGACAAGCTTCGAAAGAGGCTATCTGGTGAGCTTGCCGAGATCGCTGGGCAGCAGCGATATGCCCAGAGTTCGTCTGATCCCAAAGGCAGGCGAAGCTGGATTGAGGAAATGGAAATTGTGGACGAGGATACCAGAATGCAAGCCAATGCGTTCTTGAGCAATGAGAACGCTTTAGTGATCCTGACTGGAAGAAATGGTGCGACCGTTTTGTTTGGTGCGCATCCGAGTCTGGGTATCGATTGCGGGAAGGTTTTTAAATCGTGGATCGGCGAGCTTGGTGGCAAGGGCGGTGGTTCGCCCAAGCAGGCACAGGGCAGTTTGCACAGCCTTGATAGTTTACGTCTGTTTGTGGAGAAGTTGTCGCTTAGTTGAGTGGGGCAATGGCCACCAGGGCCAAGCCAGCCAGGAACAAAAGTGACATGAAGACCAGGAGCCGGCTGACAGCGCTACTTGCGCCAGCGAACTCTTTCCACACCAGCAACCCCCAGAGCAGGCTTACAAATGTTGCACCCTGGCCGAGGGCGTAACTAACAGCAGGGCCAGCCTTGGCTTCACCTTGTGCTGCTGCTGCTGCGAAGTTCGCGCATGCGCCAGCCATCCAGATTATGCCGCCCAGCAAGCCGAGACCGTGTTGGCCCAGCTTACCGGTGAAATATGCAAAAAATGAAATTGGCAAACCTTTGACCGGCAAGTTCATGAAGTAGAGGTTGTAGATGAAAGTGCTCAGCAAAATGCCGAAGGAAAAGAGGAGCGTTACAGCGAAGGGATTGCTGATGCCCAACTCGCCTTCGGTGCTCATGCCCA
>JAPKYY010000773.1 GCA_026394095.1 Acidobacteriota bacterium
AGATTGAGCAAAGGCTTGGCGCACCGGTGATTCTCGAAAACGACGCAAATGCGGCAGCTCTAGGGGAGTGCTGGATTGGCGCTGGTGCCGACGTCAACGATCTGGTACTGCTGACGCTGGGAACAGGCATTGGGGGCGGCATCGTTTACAAGGGGCGGGTGATGCATGGCTTTCTTGGGATGGCCGGCGAACTAGGCCATATCACCGTTGTGCCGAACGGCAATCCTTGCGGCTGTGGCAATGTCGGGTGTCTCGAAAAGCATGCTTCTGCAACTGCAATCACATGCCTTGCCGAACTGATGAAAGTAACACCGCATCCGAATCCGACCTCGGAGGACATCTACAATCTTGCTGTTGCAGGTGATCTAAAGGCACAGCAAGTATTTAGATCCGTCGGTGAGGCGCTGGGAATAGCCCTTGCCACACTCATCAATACTTTTAATTTCCCGCTTTACCTTTTGAGTGGCGGGCCACTTCCGGCCTGGGATTATTTTGCCCCTGCCATGATTGAAGAAGTGAGCCGCCGCAGCTTCACCTATCGAAACACGAAGACTCGCATTGAGAAGGCAAAACTTGGCAGTAAGGCTGGACTTTTCGGGGCTGCATATCTGCCCTTTCAGGCACAGAAAGATCGACTCTAACTATGTATTGGCTTGGAATTGATGTCGGAACCGGCGGCACCCGCGCGTTGCTGCTCAACGAAACAGGCAAGATCGTCGCCAGTTGTACGGCCCCTCATGCAGAGATGCGCATGGAGCGGCCTCTGTGGGCCGAACAGGATCCGGATGACTGGTGGCGTGCGACGCAGCTTGCAATCCTGGGTGTCATGCGTGAGGCACGAACCGATGGATCGGCCATAAAAGGCATTGGCTTTTCCGGGCAGATGCACGGGCTTGTCATGCTTGATGCGCAAGGCAAAGTGATCCGGCCGAGCCTGATCTGGTGCGATCAGCGGAGCCAGGCTCAGGTGGATGCCATTCATGCCAAAGTCGGCCGGGAACGTGTTGTGCAATTCACTGCCAATCCGGCGATCACCGGATTTACACTCCCCAAGCTGTTGTGGGTTCGTGACAACGATCCCTTGTCGTATTCACAACTGAAGACGGTTCTGCTTCCTAAAGACTATGTCCGCTACAAGCTTTCTGGAGAACTTGGGCAGGATGTGTCGGACGCCTCCGGCACGGGCGTATTTGATGTTGTGAACCGAGTCTGGTCTGCGCCGATGATGGAAGAACTTGAGCTGAATCCAGACTGGTTTCCACCTGTATTTGAAAGTGCCCAGGTTTGTGGTCGGGTTACCAGTGAAGCTTCGGCTGCCACTGGTTTGCTCGCTGGCACTCCTATGGTTGCCGGAGCAGGAGATCAGGCGGCCAGTGCTGTGGGCAATGGCATTGTAGATTCCGGAATTGCCAGTTGCACTCTGGGTACTTCCGGCGTCGTCTTTGCGCACATGGACAAGCCTGCCTATGATCCTGCCGGACGCGTTCACACCTTCTGTCATGCGGTGCCCGGCAAATGGCATGTGATGGGCGTGACGCAAGGTGCGGGCCTCAGCCTGCAGTGGTTTCGGAATCAACTGGCTCCTGGTGTTGCTTACGATGAGCTGATGACGGAAGCTGCGACAGCTGAGATTGGTTGCGACGGACTCTTCTGGCTTCCCTATCTGATGGGGGAGCGAACACCTCACCTCGATGCTTCCGCACGCGGTGGATGGATTGGTCTTACCGCTCGACACAAGCGGGCAGATCTGATTCGCAGCATCATCGAAGGAGTCAGTTATTCACAAAAAGACTGCCTCGATGTGATCGTCGAAATCGGTGTAGAAATTCAAAAGATCAGGGCTTCCGGTGGCGGTGCGCAGAGTGCATTGTGGCGCCAGATTCTGGCTGATGTGTTTTCGCGACGGGTGGCAACGCTAGCCTCGCAAGAAGGTTCAGCCTATGGCGCAGGGCTTCTTGCGATGGTGGGCACGGGAGGCTTTGCTTCCGTTCAGGATGCTTGTGCTGCCTGCACTGAGGAAACCTCGGTTACCGACCCGCGCACCAGAGAAAGCATGGCTTACTCCAAGGGGCATCAGATTTATCGCACGCTTTATCCAACCCTGAAGGCAACTTTCCCGTTGCTCTAATTCTGCATGGCGATTTACTGTGACGTCTGTTTGCCCGTGCCGCTCGATCAGCCTTTCACCTATTCGCTGACCGGGGATGCGCGCCACACGGCACAAGTAGGTTGCCGCGTTTTGGTGCCGTTTCAACAGCGCAAGTTGAGCGGTACGATTCTGCGCTTGCATGATTCGACGCCCGACTACAAAGTCAGGCCGGTTGAGAAACTTCTCGATGTCGAGCCGATCTTTGATGAAAAGTTGATCGCACTTGGCATGTGGGTAGCTCGCTACTATTTGGCCCCGGTGGGCGAAGTCTTTCGCATCATGGCTCCACTGGGCGGTGAAATCAAGCGGAACAAAATCTATAGCCTGACCGATGCTGGCCGCGACCTGGCACGGCAGAGTCTTCTCGGGATTGTGGATGCGACAGACCCGGCGCTAGTGGTCTTGAAGTCTCTCGATGAGCGCCCCATGAGTATCGAGGCTCTGCGCCGCCGTGCAGTCGAGGCACCCAAACTGGTGGCCGAGTTTCAGCGCAAAGGATTGATTCGCGTCGAAGAGGAAGCGCATGAGCGCGATCCGCTTCGCGCTCACGCAACCAAGTTGAACGTGGAGGGCCTGGGCCTTGAGTCTGCTGAAAAACTGCCGAAGTGGGAGCGCGAACTCCTGGCTTATCTCCACTTGCACCCGGGTGCCCATCCCCTCGATGAATTGGAATCGTTCGTGAAGAATGCAAGCCAGAGTGCTCGCAGTCTCACCCGGCGCGGACTTGTGAAGCTGAGTCCCCGGATGAGTGCAATTCGCATGGCTGCAGACCGGCCACCCCACTGCTTGAATCCATCTCAGCAGGCTGCCTTTGACCAGTTGGCCAAGGCCATCTCGGCTGGCACTTATGCCGCTTTTTTATTGCAGGGTGTTACCGGCAGTGGCAAGACTGAAGTTTATCTGCGCGCAATTGAAGCCACACTGGCCGCTGGCCGCAGTGCCTTGCTGATGGTGCCGGAGATTGCCCTCACGCCTCAGGTGGCTGGCCAGTTCGCGCTTCGGTTTGGAGATCAGGTTGCGATCCTGCATAGTGCTTTCGGTGAGAGTGAGCGGGCTGAGTATTGGCGCCGGATCCGCCGTGGCGAAGCTCGTGTTGTTGTTGGGACGCGCAGTTCCGTTTTTGCGCCGATGCCGGATTTAGGGCTGATTATTGT
>JAPKYY010000545.1 GCA_026394095.1 Acidobacteriota bacterium
CAACCGCCAGCGAAGCCGAGCAAAGACAAGCCCTCCAGCAAATCGGCATTGAGCAACAAAAGCTGAATCAAGACCAGGCAAATCAAACCAAAACCCAAGCCCTCCTGGCCCAGATCAGCGAAGCCAAATCCACTTACAACATCTGGCAGCAAGTAAATCTCGCCATCGGCCAATCCGACGGCAGTAAATTCCGCAAGCTGGTCCAGAGCCTCACGTTAGACCATCTGGTCCATCTAGCCAACCACCACCTCGCAAACTTCTCCCAACGCTACCGCCTCGCGCGCTCCTCACAAGAAGACCTAAGCCTGCAAATCATAGATAACGAAATGGCCGCCGCCCTCCGCCCCGTAACAACCCTCTCCGGAGGAGAGCGTTTCCTGATCAGCTTAGGTCTCGCGCTAGCTCTGTCCAGCCTCGAAGGCAAAGACGCATTCGTAGACTGTCTCTTCATAGACGAAGGCTTCGGCTCGTTAGACGCAGAGTCCTTAGATCAAGTAATGGTAGCCCTCGAAACCCTCCCCTCCTCAGGCCGCAAAGTAGGAGTCATCACCCACGTAGCCGCCATGATGGACCGCATCGCCGTACAAGTAAGAGTCACCAAACAAGGCAACGGCCGCTCCACGGTTAAAATAGTAGATTCAGCCCGCGACAACTTCGCCTTTTTCGCAAACCAACAATGAACCCATCCAGCGAGATTGGCTTCAGGAACGCGAAAACGGTTTCTTGGGAGGCAACGGGATGTCGATTTCGACATAGCTTCCTGGTTTCGCATCATCAACTGCAGCGGTGATCACCTCAACGTAGTTCACGGCGACCCGCCATTGTGAGTTCCCAAGAACGACAATCGATATGACCCGGCCAGACAAATTCTGCTGATAGCGCATGTTCTTATCCGTTGTCACCAGAACTTGAAATCCAGCGGATTCGGCGGCGTTGAGAAGATCCCCGTTCGTCAACCGGTCCCAGCCAGCGTCCCGCGCCTGGGTGACAATGTGTCTCGCAAGAAACGGAATAAGAGGTGCGGACGTGCCGTGGTCAAACAGGCTTCGCATCGACAGTCAACTGCGGCTCAGAACCAACGGGAGGCAGAGGTGCATCAAGGCTGCGAGCCGCAAACTCAAGAACGGCCGTGATCTCTTCCCGTGTCACATCAAACCATTCCATGATCTCGTCGACTGTTGCTCCAGATTCGAGATTTTCAAAGACGGTAGCAACCGGCATGCGAGTATCCTTAAACACCCACGCGCCGCTGCGCTTACCGGGGATGCTTTCCACCGCAGGGCATTGAGACCAGTCCAACTGAGCCATAGTAGAACTCCTTACCTTTAAGGTAACGGGTTCCTCCCACAAGAAAGAGCTTGGCGGAAAGCAACCTATCGCTAAGGCATAAGATTTGGGACAATCAAATTTGACCAACGCAAGCGACCTCATCTGGCTCCGCCGCTCCGGCATCGCCGAAGGCCTCTCCTTCTTAATCCTTCTCGGCATAGCAATGCCGCTAAAGTATCTGGCCGGCCAACCCCAAGCCGTAAGAATCGTAGGCTCCCTCCACGGAGCCCTCTTCATCATCTACGCCGTAATGGTCCTGGCCGCCGCCCGCAACCACAAATGGCCAGCCAAAGAAATCGGCTTCGGCTTGCTCGCCGCCTTCCTCCCCTTCGGCCCCTTCTGGTTCGACAAGCGACTCCGCACTCAATACTGAAAAACCACTTTCCCATCAGGCAGACCTCCCAAATCCAGGACGTCGCAAAGAGCCCAAACAAGAAGCTCCAATTCGAATTGCTCTTCATGATACGGTGAACTTTTATGCTGAAAACAGCAGGCCTCATCGCTTTAGCGCTCCTCGCAATCCCCTGCGCCCAAGCCTGTAAATGCGCTTCCTATCTACTTTCAACTCCTCAAGATTGGCTCATCCACGAAATCCTGTTCTTGGGCACCGTCACCGACACTGGCCCCACACTCGCAGACTTCAACAAAATGATGCAGCGCAAGTTCTCGACCAAAGAATTGGATGAATTCGAATCCACGAGGGACTTGACCACGAGAAAACGATTCTTCAAGCGAATCCTCCCAAAATCAGCCCACATTCGACTCGAGAAGGCGCAAACCGATGATGAACTCGAGCTACTGTTCATGGAATTCTTCCCACAATTTCGAGATGAAGGCCGCCCCGTCCGCTTCTCCATTCATGAAACCTTCAAG
>JAPKYY010001045.1 GCA_026394095.1 Acidobacteriota bacterium
CGCGACCTCATCGTTGAAGCCAACTACATCGGCAACCGCTCCACCCGCCAGGTAGCCCCCGAGCTTCTCAACATCAATCAGGTCAACCCCAGCAACCTGGGCCTCGGCCAGCTCCTCACCCGCAACATCAATTCAGCCGAAGCGCGCACAGCCAACATCCCGATTCCCTACGCCGGCTTCAATGGCTCTGTCGCCCAGGCCCTGCGCGCCTACCCGCAATACCTCACTCTCACCTCGCAACAAGCCAAGATCGGAGCCTCCACCTACCAAGGTGCTGAGTTCAAGCTTCGTAAACGCTTCGCCTCTGGCTTCTCCTTTGAAACCAGCTTCACCAAGTCCAAAGCCATCGGCTACAACGCCCCCGGCTACCAGGGCTTCGGCGGTCTCGACAACATGTTGCAGGATCACTTCAACCTCCGCAACGAGCGTTCCCTCCTCTCCTACGACGTCCCGCACGCCTTCGTCGCCAACTACATCTACACCCTACCCTTCGGCAAAGGCAGCGGCTGGACCCGTGCCGCCTTCGCGGATTGGACAATCTCCGGCATCCACCGCTACCAATCCGGCTATCCCCTCCAGCTCTCGATGAACAATCTCCTGCCCATATTCAACCGTGTGCTTCGCCCCAATCTCACCGCCGGCGCAAACCCCTCCTCCGGCCTGTCCTTGGGGGATTTCGACCCCGGCAAGAACTCCCGCATCACCAACGCCTCAGCCTTCTCCTCACCTGTCGTTGGCAGCAACTTCAGCTTCGGCACGCTCGGCCCAACACGCGGCGACCTCCGTCAGTTCCCGGTACTCCAGGAAGACTTCACCGTCACCAAGCGCCTCCTGATCCGCGAACCCCTCCGCATGGAGCTCCAGGTTCAGATCTTCAACGCCTTCAATCGCCACCGCTTCGTCAACTTCGAGCCCAATTTCTCAAGCCCGAATTTCGGAGCCACTCGCGGAACCAACCTCCCTCGCTTCATCCAACTCGGAGCAAAGTTCACCTTCTAATGAAATCGGGGTATGAAATATACGATAATGAACAATCATTACCGTATCCATGCCCTACTTCGTTCTTCTCCTCTCGCTAGTCTCGTTACAGGCTCAAACCACCTCTTCCTGCACTGGCAAAGTCCTAAACCAGGCTAGCGAACCTCTCTCCGGCATTTCCCTAGCCTTAAGCCCCTCCGGCCTCACCGCAACCTCTTCCACCACGGGTGAATTCAAATTCGAAAACACCCCCGCTGGCACCTACACCCTCACTGCCACTGGCCGAGGCTTTATCCCCTCGCTGCAAAATCTCCAAATCCCCGGCGGCTGCGAAAACCTCAAGATCCAACTCGACACCATCCAGACCACCATCGAAGTCACAGACCGTCCCGACAACTTCCTCGCCACCCTCTCGGTCTCTGTCACCAAGTCCCCCATCAAGCTCCTCGACCTCCCTTACGCCGTCCAGGTCCTCCCCAAGGCCTTAATCGAAGACCGCAACATCCAGGACATCAAAGACCTCTATCGCAATATCAGCGGCGTCACAGACTCCCCCTACTCCGCCATGACCTTCCGCGGCTTTACCCAGCGTGAAGTCCTCTTCAACGGCGTGCGCGGCAACCCCTACGGCAGCCTCGACAACGACATCAACGACGCCGGCTTCTCCACCTCACAAGGCCGCCTCACCAACATCGAATTTGTCGAAGTCCTCAAGGGCCCAGCCGCCGTCCTCTTCGGCGGTGGCGAAGCCGGCGGTGTCGTAAACTTTGTAACTCGCAAACCCCGCAACACACCCAGCGCCGAAGCCAGCTTCCGCACCGGCTCCTTTGCCCAGCGCGGCGGCCACGGCGAAATCTCCGGCCCCCTTCTCAAAGCCAAAAACCTCTTCTACCGCGCCGCCATCTACGGCGAAGATCGCAAGATCTTCCGCTACAACTCCGGCTCGGAAAACGTCCACCTCGCCTCCGGCCTCTCCTGGCGTCTCGGCGAAGCAACCTCCCTTGGCTTTGAATACGAATACATCGACCAAAACCTCCTCGCCCACCGCCTCCGCGGCATTCCCGTCAACGCCGCCGGCGCTTGGCTCACCGCCCGCGAATGGACCGCATCGGAACCCACAGACACCTCACAACTCCAGGCCCGCACCTTCCAGACCCGCCTTGACCATGCCTTCACCTCCACCCTCCGCACCGACCTCACCTTCCGCTACCTCAACTACGACCGCCCCGAGCGCTATCACGAACCCCGTGGCATCAACCCCGACGGCCGCACCATGCGCCGCGAATACCGCGATCAGTTCCGTGGCAATGAAGACCTCTCCTTCACCGCCAACGGCTACCAGCGCATCGCTCGCAACAACCTCACCTTCGGCTTCGAAGCCGTCCGCCAGGATTGGGTCGGCCGCTACGGCACCGCACGAGAAGTTGAACGCGGCGGCCCCGTCCCCGGCATCGATCTCCTGGCTCCCGTCTACGGCCGTGGCTCCTTCTACAACATCAACCCCGCCGCCTATACCAACCAGTCTGTCCTCGCCAACCGTCAGGGCTATTTCATTCAGGATCAGATCGAAGTCTCACCCCGCCTCCAGATCCTCCTCGGCGGCCGTGTGGAACGCTTCACCGACAACGGCCGCGCCGGCAACCTTCCCCTCAATGCATCACTCAACGCCCTCACAGGCCGGGCCGCCCTCGTCTACCGTCTCCGCCAGAACATCTCCGCCTTCACCAGCTTCAGCAACTCCTTCAATCGCGCGCCCTCCCTAGCCCAGACGCCCTTCGCCAATGGGCCCCACAACCCCGAACGCGGCCGCCAATTCGAAGCCGGCCTCAAGGCCGAGCTCAGCCAGAGCCGCGTCCTGCTCAATGCCTCCTATTTC
>JAPKYY010000042.1 GCA_026394095.1 Acidobacteriota bacterium
TTGTTTCAACGCTATTGCTGAGCCTTGTGCTCGGGGGATCTGCTTTCGCCCAGAAGAGAACAGTAGACATGTGGCCAGGGGCTCAATACGACCCCGCTGTGCCCACCATCAAAAAGGTGCTCGGCTACGAACCCGGCGAACGCATCGCCCCCCATGCCCACCTCATGAAGTACTTCGAGGCCCTGGCCGCAGCCCAGCCCAACCGCGTCAAGCTGATCGAATATACCAAGAGCTGGGAAGGCCGCAAGCTCATCATCGCCGTCGTAGGCAACGAAGCCAACATCAAGCGCCTGCCTGAAATTCAGGCCGGCATGAAGAAACTCGCCGACCCACGCAAGACCAGCGACGCTGAAGCCCAAAAGCTGATCGGTAACCTTCCGGCACTGGTGATGCTGGCCTACAACGTCCACGGCAACGAAATCTCAGGCTCTGACGCCGCGATGGAAACCGCATACCATCTCCTCGCCGCCAAGGGCGACAAGAGCGTCGACTCGATCCTCGCCAACACCCTTGTGATGATCGACCCGACACAGAACCCCGACGGCCGCGACCGCTTCGTCCACAACTTTGAAGTAGCCGAAGGTCTCGAACCCATCGCCAACCCGCTCGCAGCCGAGCATGCCGAACCCTGGCCCGGCGGCCGTACCAACCACTACATGTTCGACATGAACCGCGACTGGTTTGCCATGACCCAACCCGAAACCCGCGGCCGCATCAAGACCCTCCTCGACTGGTACCCGCTCGTCTTCGTCGACCTGCACGAAATGGGCGGCGACTCCACCTACTACTTCGCTCCCGAAGCCGTGCCCTACAACCCCCACATCGTCAAGAACCAGCGCGAAGCCCTCTACTGGTTCGGCAAGAACAACGCCAAGCATTTCGACCAGTTCGGTTTCCGCTACTTTACCCGCGAAGTCTTTGACGCCTTCTATCCGGGTTACGGCGCAAGCTGGCCGATTTACTACGGCTCCATTGCCATGACCTACGAAAACGCCAGCGCCCGCGGCCTGCTGTGGGAGAAGAGCGATGGCACCACCTTCAGCTTCGCCCAGAGCGTGCAGAAGCACTTTGTCGCCAGCGTCTCCACTTGCGAAACCGCGGCCACCAACCGCAAGGCGCTGCTTGAGAATTTCTGGAACTACCGCAAGACCGCCATCGAAGAAGGCAAGACCGAAACCAACAAAGAATACGTTCTGCTGCGCAAGGGCGATACCACAGCAGCCGACAAGCTGGCCGAGATTCTGGCCGCTCAAGGCATTGAAGTGCGCAAGTCCAAAGACGCCTTCATGGTGGAAGGCTCGCAAGCCCCGGCAGGTTCCTACCTGATCAGCGCCGCTCAACCCATGAAGCGCATGATCCGCACCCTGCTTGATCAGGACACCAGGATGGAAGAAGACTTCCTCAAGGAACAAGAGCGCCGCCGCAAGAAGAAGCAGCGTGATGAAATCTACGACGTCACTGGCTGGAGCCTCCCTGTGCAGTTCAACGTACAGCAGGTGATCTCCAAGGCCGCCCTCACCGTACCGGGCGACATGGTGGTTGCTGGCAAGATGCCCGAAGGCAAGATCATCGGTGGCAAGGCAACCGTCGCTTACCTCGTACCCTGGGGTACACAGGCCAGCGCGAAGTTCCTCGCTGAGGCCTTCAAGGCCAATCTAAAGGTACTGAGCGCCGGCAAGGCATTCACCCAGGAAACCCGCAAGTACCCGAACGGCACGCTCATCATCCAGGTCAAGGAAAATGCCGACACGATCCACGATACCGTCGCCAAGATCGCCGTCATGAGCGGCGCTGAAGTGATCTCTGCCAATTCCAGCTGGGTCGACGAAGGCCCCAACTACGGCTCAAATAACACCGTAAGCCTCAAGCGGCCCAACGTCGCTATCGTCTGGGATTCCCCCATGGCCGCCCAAAGCACCGGTGCCGCAGCATTCGTACTCGAACGTCAGTACGGTTACCCCGTCACCCGTCTGC
>JAPKYY010000172.1 GCA_026394095.1 Acidobacteriota bacterium
GTGAGATCGTACGGGCAACGCGCGTGTCCATCGGGATTGCAACCAGCTTTCCCTGCTCGACGAAGAAAACCTCTTTTGAGTCACTTGAAAACTGCGGGTTGGCCTTGGGGCCGGGAGTGCTGGTGAGCTGACGTGGAAGCATCGGGGAGCTGCGAAGCGGGTCGATGCCGACGGTGTAGAGCTGTGTCTGCGGGCCGGATTGAGCAGCGAATACGAGGGTCTTGCCATCCGGGCTTAAGACAAAGGTGCCGGTATCGAGACCCAGCGGAAGTAGAGTTACGCGGCGTCGGATGCCTTCAAAATCGATCACCACCGGTTTGACTGCATCCTTCTTTGCCGCTGCCTGGAAGAGATCGTCAAACTTGTCTTCGCGGAGCGCGGCGGTCTTGATACGCAAGTCGATTCGGACAATCGAGGTGGGCTCGGTTCGTTGATCGGTTGAGAAATAGATCGACTCGCCGTCGGGCGACCAAGTCACTCCGGACGAGTTAACATTGGGGAGAAAGCTGATCTGCCGCGCTTCGCCACCGGTTGCGGCAACGACATAGACATTGCGGAAATACTTCTCACCTTTACCGATGAAGGCGAGCCACTTAGAATCCGGTGACCATGCCGGATTGAACTGAGCATCGAGTGGTGGCAGCCCAAAGCGGCCTACGGCAATGGATCGCGCTTGTCGGGACGACTCTTCCCAAATCATCAAGTCCGTGCCGTTGCGAATGTAGGCAAGAGACTTGCCATCGGGTGACCAGCGCGGCAAAGAGTTCACTCCGGCTCCACTTGTTGCCGGCGTCTCAAGCTTGCTCTTGAAATCATAGACATGAATCTGGGAACTCGGCCCCTGTTCAGATCTATAGGCGAGGCGCATGGAATCGGGGCTCCAACTTAGATTCGATTCAGGCCCGGCGCTGGTGGTAACGCGGAAGGCCTCGGCCGCATCGCGTGTAGCTGAAGCAAAGATCTCGCCGCGGGCCACAAAAGCGAGCTTCTTTCCGTCGGGGGCAACCGCCAGAGAACTAAAGCCCTGAGAGAGAATGCGTCGTTCGGGAACTGTGCCCGATGGGGTACCGCGTAAGGTGAGTGCGAGCTCCTGCGTCTTGAGCGTCGCAAGATCGAGGGTATGAATCTTGAAGTTCCGCTCGAATGCAATCATTTTGCCTGAAGCGTGGATCGAGGGCCAGAGGAGTCTGCCGCTATCGAATCGCGTGAGCGCCTTTGGCTTCTGTCCTGGCACGAGAGACCACAGATTCTCATGCCCGCCCTCATCGCTCATGTAATAGATCGTCTTTCCGTCGGCGCTCCACATCGGCCAAAGGTGCTTTGATCCACGGCCGAGCAACTTCACCGGCGCTGCCGCTTCGCGCTGGATCCACAACTCGGATTCATCGAGGTGAGAATGTCCGTTGCGCCACCACTGGGTGCTTGCATTGCCGCGCGCACAAAAGGCAAGCGTTTTGCCGTCGGGCGAAGGCGCACTGAAGAACTCGCTGATGTATTGATCAGCGCGAACTCGTTCTGGCGTGCCACCGGCTGCTGCTACCCGATAAATATCGTTCATACCGGAAATGTCTCTGCCGCTTGAGTGAAAGTAGACATGACGGCTGTCGGCAGACCAGCCGTTGAGGGAATCCGGAACGCCGTCGAAGGTGAGGCGCCGCAGGCCACTCGATTCGAGATTCAGAAGGTAAATGTCACCAGAGCCGCTGCGTGTCGATTGGAAGGCCAGCCACTTGCCATCAGGGGAGGGCATCGGCCGGGAATCGTCGGCTGGATGCGACACAAGCAGGCTAGCCTCGCCACCAGCAAGCGGAGCCCTCCAGATGTCTCCACCCGAGCTGAAGTAAATCTCAGGCCGATTCGGAGCCATCGTGGGTTCGGCAAAGTTCTGACCCAAAAGTAGAGCCGGGAAGAGAGCGAGAAGCAATTTGCGCATGTCTCAGGATAGTGGAAGTAGTAAATTGACTGCATAGACATGCGGTTGATTTCTTTGATCTTCTACCTCGCTTTGGCAAGCTTTGCCGGCGAAGTTCGTGGCGTCTGGGTTGCCCGTGATTCGCTCACCACTCCCGAAACCCTCAAGCAAACGATCGAACGGCTGGCTGAAGCAAACTTCAATGCTGTTTTCGTCAATGTCTGGTCGCGCGGTTACCCGCTTTGGCCGAGCAAGGTCTTTGAACGCGAAACCGGGCTTACTATCGATCCAGAATTCCGTGGCCGAGACGTGATGGCCGAATGCCTGCAGTACGCCACTCCGCTAGGCCTCGTCTGTATTCCCTGGGTTGAATACGGCTTTGTCGCTGGTTATTCCGGCTACTATCCCGGGGCATCCCGCAAAGGCCCAGTTTTTGACCGCCACCCGGAATGGCTGGCTAAAACCAAGGCTGGTGTCGACGCCTTCCCTGTAAGCGGGACCAAAGAGAATTTCTATTGGCTGGCCCACACCAATCCCGAGGCCCAAGCCTGGCTCATCGACCTCATGGTGGAACTAGCCACAAATTACAAAATCGATTCCATCGAATTCGACCGTGCCCGCTACCCGCAACTGGATTGCGGCTACGACGATGTGACGCGCGCCATCTACGCCCGCGAAAACGACGGCAAGGAGCCTCCCTCCAATGTCGAAGACCGCCCGTGGAAGCTCTGGCGTGCCCGCAAACTCAACGAATTTATCAAGACTCTTTCCCAAAAGGTGAAAGCCGTCGACTGGCGCATCACTCTCACAAATGCCCCCATCACCTGTCCCTATGGCTTGGAAACCTTTGCTCAGGATTATCCAGCGTGGCTGAAAGAAAGCTCGGTTGATTTTATTTCCCCGCAAATTTACCGGGCTGATCTGGCCACATATATCCGGGAACTCGACAACAATCTAAAATACCTTCCCGATAGCAGCCGGCTGGTGCCCGGGATCGATATCACCAATTCGAAAAATCCAGAGGTGCTCGTCCAGATGATTGAGGCAAGTCGGGCGCGCAGCCTCCCTGGTGTTGTAATTTGGTACTATAGCGGACTAGTAAGTACCGGAGCGTTGGAGAAGCTGAAGGAGACGATTTTCGCAGAGAAGGCCTCCCTTCCATGGCGTTCCTCACAATTGCAATGATGGCCCTAAGGTTTTGCTTAGAACTTTCTAAGGGATTTCCTGAGGCTTGCCTAGGGATTACTTCCATTGAAAAAGTACTAGTCGACCCCTAGAATCAGAGTAGGACGAGGAACCGGAGGGAACCAGCCATGCCTGAGATGAGCGCATCCTTACTTGAATTCAAGATGCCACCTATGATCGACGAAACACCGACACGCAAGATTCGCATTGTCCTGGCTGACGACCACCCGATCGTTCGCGATGGTTTGAAGAAGATGCTGACCCTTGAGAGCGATCTCGAAGTGGTGGGCGAAGCCAACGATGGCCGCGAGGCCCTTGAGCAAATTCAGATGCATGAGCCGGATATTCTTCTGCTCGATCTGCGGATGCCGAATCTGGATGGCCTTGGTGCGTTGCAGACCCTGCAGCACATCAATCGTAAAACCAAAGTCATCATCCTCACTGCCAGCGAAGACAAGAATGAATTCGTGCAGGCGATGAAGCTCGGCTGCAGCGGCATCGTGCTGAAGCAGACTGCGCCTGAGCTGATCGTCAAGAGTATTCGCAAGGTGAATGCTGGTGAGATCTGGCTCGATTCCCATACAACTGCGGCGGTAATGCGTCAGTTTGCCACTGCCGGTGGCGAGAGCTTTTCCTCTTCGTCATCTTCTTCCTCCAGCTCTTCTTCCTCGATGGCTAGTGCCCATCAGGGTAAGGTTCGCGAGCGCAGCCCGTTGAGCGCCCGTGAGCGCGAAATTGTTGGCCTGGTAGCCCAGGGCTACAAGAACAAGGAAATGGCCGAGAAGATGTTCATCAGCGAGCAGACGGTGAAGAACCATTTGCACAACATCTTTGACAAGCTTGGAGTCAGCGACCGTCTCGAACTCGCCCTATATGCAATCCACAAGGGTCTGCATATTGGCGGCGACAAGTAAGCTCGGCTTCCCTTCTCGCGTTGTGATAAAAATTAGGGCCAAATGCCCATCACAGCGGTTGAAGCATACTCCTTGCGCGAGCCAAAGTCTGGCCGCGCATACACGCTGATCCAGATAAAGGACAGCTCTGGAATCTCAGGTTGGGGAGAGGCCTCACGTATCGAGGTAAGTTCTCTCAATCTCGTCCGCCAAATTCTTCTGGCCCAAGAACACACCCGCTACGACGTTCTTACCCATCAACTCGCCAACAACCCCATCTCAGGTGCCATCAACATGGCCCTGCTTGACCTTTGCGGCAAGTCTGCCAAGGCTCCTGTCTTTCAGGTTCTTGGCGGCCCCACGCGCAACAAAGTTCGAGCTCTCACTACCTATCACGAAGCTGCGCTCGACCAGGGCCATCGCGCCTTTGTTGTACCCGTTGCCATACCTCGGGAGATCACCTCGCGGCCGCGCTTTGTCGCCTCTGTCGTCGAACGCTTCGAGGCCCTGAGAAAACGCCACGGCGAAGGCATCGACTTCGTCGCAGACGGCATGGGGCTGATGCCATCGGCAGAAGCCAGCGACGTCGCCGTCGCCCTCGAGCCGCTACACCCGCTCTGGTTTGACCAACCCTGTCGCGCCCTCAACTCTGACATCCTCGCCCGTATGACCACAGAATCTGCAACGCCTATTGGCCTCGGTCGCGACTTCGATCAGGTGGGCCCGCTGCAGAATCTGCTGCGCGATGGCCTAATCGACGTTGTACGGCTCCCGATTGGCCGCCTAGGCGTGACACCTATCCGCCGCGCGGCAGCGCTGGCAGAGACCTACTACGTCGCCGTAGCGCCCTTTCATCTCAGCGGTGGGCCCATCGCCACTGCAGCTGCTATCCAACTTGCGGCCAGCCTCCCCAATTTCTTTATCCAGCAGATGCCCCTTGTGCTTGAAGCAGAAGATCGAAAGATGCGAGACGAAATCACAGGTGGCCCGATCGAAGCCGTCAAAGAAGGCTACTTCAGCCTCTCGCTCAAGCCGGGCCTGGGCATCGAAGTCAACGAATCCGTCGTCAGGAGAATGGCAATATGAATCGTCGCGAATTTTTGTCCGCCAGCGGCTGCGGCTGCGCACTTGCCCCACAATCGATGGTGCTGCCCGAGTTTGGCTCAAAGGTACGCATCACAGGCATGAAGACCTACGGCGTCACTCTTCCGATCGCCGAACAACTCGACCGTCCCTACGTCTTCGTCCGCATCGAAACCAATCAGGGTGTCTACGGCTGGGGCGAAGGCACGCTTGAAGGCAAGGCCGCCGCCACCATCGCCTGCATCGAAGACTTCCGCGAGTTTCTGATCGGGGCTGACCCAATGCAGGTGGAACACCACTGGCAGGCCATGTACATCCATAGCTTCTATCGAGCCGGCCCCGTAATTGGCTCAGCCATCTCGGCGATCGATCAGGCGCTCTGGGACATTCGTGGCAAGATCCTCAATCAGCCTGTTTACAAGCTCCTCGGCGGCCCCTATGACACGGAAGGGGTTCGTGGTTATTATCACGTTCGGGCAAATACTCCGGCCGAAATGCGCGAGGTGCGTGCGAAGGCAAAGCAGCTGGGCGTAACTGCGATCAAAGGCGGCATCCCCGGCTATTACGAATGGATCGAAACCAATGCTTCGATCAACCGAGCCGTCAAGCATGTCGAGACGATGCGCGCCAACCTCGGCGACGAGATCGACATTGGCATCGACTTTCATGCCAAGACCTCACCCAGTGTGGCGTCGATCCTTTGCCGCGAAATGGAGCCGCTGCGGCTGCTCTTCATCGAAGAGCCCTGCCCGCCAGAAAACGTCAAGGCAATGCAGCGCATCTCGCGCCGCTCCAAAGTGCCAATCGCCACCGGCGAAAGGCTGGTCGCTGCCTACAACTGCCGCGAAGTGGTAGAACTCGGCATCGTCGACATCATCCAGACCGACATCAATCACGTTGGTGGCATCACCGCGCTGTGGAAGACC
>JAPKYY010000979.1 GCA_026394095.1 Acidobacteriota bacterium
CGGAGAAAAACTCATGAACAATGAAGAATTAATCGCCAACGATCCATCGACCGTGGAAACGCAGACAGCATCGCAGCCACGCAAGAAAACCATGTCCGAAGCGGCCCTGGCCGCCAACCGCGCCAATGCCAAAAAGTGCACCGGCCCCAAAACCCGTGAAGGCAAATTCAAAGCCAGCCTCAACGCACTCAAGCACGGCGCCTACAGCCACAACTTCATCCTCAAAACCGAAGCTGCCGGCACCTTCGAAAACTACTCAAAATCCTTCATCGACGAGTTCCAGCCCGAAACCCCGTCCGAACTCGAACTCTTGAAGCAACTCATTTCCGCCGCCTGGCGTCGCAACCGCATGGCCGAACTTATCCAACTCCGTATCAACAAGGCCATCGATGACACTATAGCCATAAGCGAACCACAACCCGCTGCAAACATCACCCTGCGCGCCTTCGAAAAACTGGAAAACACCCAACCGTCCTTCGCCCGCCAGCAAGCCCACGAGCTCCGCCTCGCCAATCTCTTCCAGCGCACCCTCGCCCGCCTCCAGTCCATCCAGGACAAAAAACGCAGGAACGAAACCAAATTCATCCGGGACCGTTTATCCTTCGCTGCTTAACACAGCGTCCAACAACCACCCTTAACCCCCGCCCGGGACAGTCCAAAACAACGCCGGGCCAGCTCTTTGACATTTTGCTAGATACGTAAAAAAACAACCAAAGCCCGGCGTGTGCCTCGCGATCCTCATATCGCCAGGCACACGTCATCACGGCTTTCCTGCCAAACAGGAAAGGGGAGGTTTACTCAAGGGCTACAAAACAGAGACAATAGAGGCTGAGCGATGCGATTCCTCTTCTTTTCTGACATCCACTCCGACCTCAAAACCCTCGAAAGGTTGGTGGATCAGGAAGCAGATTACTACTTCTGTATCGGGGATCTGGTCTCTTGGGCACGTGGCCTCGACAAAGCAGGAGAAATCTTGCGAAGACGGGCAGGAAGAGTATTCGTGATTCCTGGCAACCACGAGTCGGCTCGTGACATCCAAACCTTCTGTAACGCCTACGGCCTCGAAGACATGCATTCTCAATCTCGACAATTCGGATCGGTTCATCTGGCCGCCCTTGGCTATTCCAACCCAACTCCCTTCGACACCCCCGGTGAATATTCAGAAGAGGAGATTGCGGCCCGCCTCGAGCCCTTTGCCACCTTGTCTCCATTGGTGCTGGCCTGCCATTGCCCCCCCAAGAACACTCCTCTCGATCAGAGTTCAGGCAACCGCCATTTCGGATCTACATCGATAGCGAGCTTTATTGACCGTGTTTCGCCGCGTTATTTTCTATGTGGCCACATCCACGAGGCGGAAGGCGTTCAAGCCAACCTAGGAAGCGAGGGAAAAACAATCGGCATCAACGTCGGCAAGCGCGGATACATGCTCGATCTGTCCAACCTCTAACCGAATGAAATTTTCCCAAATCACCGGCGTGGCGATCCTGGCCATTCTCCTTATTTCCTGCCGTTCCGCCCAGCAGAAAGCACCCGTAGTCTTCGACCCCCTCAGCATCGGGCCAGCCGGTCCAACCCTGAAAAAGTACCTCGAACGCAACGAAACGAATCCAAAGCGGCCACAGGCCCTGGTTTCCGTCGTCAAGATCGAAGCTTCCTTACCCGGCCTCGATAAGAAAGGCGAGATGCTCGCAGAAAAAACGGTTGCCGCAAACGGGCATATCTCCTACGAGATGAAGTCTTTCACTGGAGACAACCTCATCAAAACAAAGGTGATTGGTCTTTACCTGAGCGCAGAGCAGGAAGCATCGGAAACAACTCCCCCGGCAATCACCCCCCAGAATTACAAGTTCAAATTTAAGCGCAAGGATAGCCTTGGAGACCGGATTGCCGTCATTTTCGAGCTCATTCCCATCAGGAAAATGATTGGCCTTTTCAAAGGCGAGTTGTGGCTCGAAGAAAGTACGGGTTTAGAACTTCGACAGGCCGGCCGCCTCGTCAAGAACCCCTCTGTCATTTTCAAGACAGCCGATTTCTCGCGCGACTTCGAAACCCGCGACGGCATCACTTTTCTCTCCAAAGTCGACTATCAGGCTGAGACCCGGGTGATCGGCAAGGCCATGCTCAAGATGGAATTCGAGCCGCCTAAGCCCATTTCTGAAACAATCCCACAACTGAATCCGTCCCGTTAACAGATGAGATTCATTCCATGGATCTTGTGGGGAGCACTAGCCCTCAATGGCCAGTGGTTTCATGCAGGAATCAAAGGCGGCCTTGGCCTCAGTCCGGATCGGGATCTGTCCGTCAGCACGAGGCAGTCTGAACTCGACATCCGGGTCAATCGTGGCAGCATCGGGCCTTATTTCGAGATTACCCCCTTCCGCGGGCTGCCCGGCCTTGAGACCGGCTTCCTCTACAAGCGCCTCCGGATCAGCGACTACTACGGGCCCTTCCCAAACGCCGCCCTGAATTACCTCACCCGCACCGCACCTTTGTTTGAAATTCCCCTCCTGGTCAAATTGCGGCTTCGCAGCTTTTTCGCCTCGGCCGGTGCCACCATCCGCCGCGCCGGCGAC
>JAPKYY010000225.1 GCA_026394095.1 Acidobacteriota bacterium
CCGATGCGCCAGCCGGTCATTGCGTAGGTCTTCGATAGCGAGCCCATTACGATCACGGTATCTTTGCCACCGGGAAGTGAGGCCATACTGAAGGGCTCACCTTCGTAGAGGAAGCGGCAGTAGCACTCGTCGGCAAGAATCCAGATGCCGTTCTTCTGGGCCAGCTCGTAGATCTTCTTGAGCTCAGAGGTTGGGATCACAGCGCCGCTCGGGTTGGACGGCGAATTGATGATGATCGCCTTGGTGCGAGGAGTGATGTGCGCGGCGATGGCATCGGCTGAGACTGCGAAACCATCGGCTTCAGACGATTCGACAAAAATCGACTTGCCGCCAGCGTAGTTGACGATGTCAGCAAAGCTCACCCAGTAAGGGACGGGGATGATCACTTCGTCGCCTTCGTTGATCAGCGCCTGAATTACGGTGAAAATGCCATACTTGCCACCGACGGTTACGGCGCATTCGGCGGGCGAGTAGTCGGTGCCGTAGTCGGTTTTGTGACGCTTGACGATTGCCGCCTTGAGCTCAGCCGTACCACCAGCCGGAGTGTACTTGGTGAAGTTGTGATTGATGGCATCGATGGCGGCCTGCTTGACGTTGGCAGGGGTGGGGAAGTCTGGTTCTCCGACGCTGAAATCCACTACGTCGTGACCTTCACGGCGCAGACGATCGGCGTCGGCAGCTACCTTCATCGTGGCGCTCACGCTGATGCGTGAAATTCTCTCGGCTAGTTCGGTTGGCGGCGCAACAGGCATTGTAGTAAGTGCTTAACTCCTTTGAAATCGAGTCCTCAAATGGGACTCCACATGTGACGGCACAAGCCCGCCAATGTCGCCGCCCAGACGGGCGACTTCTTTGATGATCCGCGAGCTGACGAATGAGTACTGCTCGCTGGCCATCAGAAATACTGTTTCGAGATCGGGCTTGAGGCGCCGGTTCATCAGCGCCATCTGCAATTCGAATTCATAGTCAGAAATGGCGCGGATGCCGCGCACGATAATCTGAGCGGATTCCCGTTCAGCGAAGCTCACAAGCAGACCATCGAAGTGAGTGACTTCAATATTCTTGTAGCCCTTAACTGCTTCGCGTGTCATCTCGACACGTTCTTCGATCGGGAAAAGCGGGTTCTTGTTGGAATTCAGAAGCACGCCAACAACGAGGCGATCAGCAAGGCGGGAGGCCCGGCCGATCACATCGAGGTGACCGTTGGTGATGGGATCAAAAGACCCGGGGTAGATTGCAGTCAGCACGCTGGAGGGTAAATAACTATTGTAGCCCCAGCTATGTTTATAGATTCAGGCTTTTGAGTGCCTTGGCCCACGGCTCGCGATAAGGCCGCTCAAGCATCGCATTCGCCTCACGGTCGCCAATGATCTCTTCCTTGATCGGGTCCCACTTCAGGTTGCGGCCCAGACGCAGTGAAAGATTAGCCAGATGGCAGGCGACTGCGGTCTGGTGGCCATCTTCAACGTCGGCCACAGTGCGCTGCCGGGTTTTCACGCAATCGATGAAGTTGCGCACATGCAGGTCGAACTGTTCGGGGCTAGAGCCCTTCTCGCTGCGATTCTCGACGAACTTCTCTGGCTTCACTTCTACTCTCACGGCACCACCGGTGGGATGGCCCTGAAAGGTAGGGATCGCATTCTCTGGCGGGCGCTTGGCATCGCCGGTGATCTGGAAGCCGCTACGGCCGATGCTGAGGCTGCCCTTGGAGCCGAAGAACTCAAGGCCCGAGCCAGCGGCGCTACCCTGGCTGCCCTCCCGGTGGCTCCAGAGTGAAGTGAGGCCCGGATAGGTGAAGGCGGCATCCTGGGTGTCTGGCGTCTCGCCGTCATCTTCCAGGACAAAGCGGCCCCCGTTGGAATAAACTGCCTGCGGGCCTTTAAAGCCGAGATACCACTGCAGGATGTCGATCTGGTGGGCGCCGAGATTGGTCATCTGGCCGCCGGAATAATCCCAGAACCAGCGGAAATGATAGAGCGCGCGATGCGGGCTGTAGGGGCGCTTGGGCGCGGGGCCAAGCCACATTTCATAATCGAGTTCCGTAGGTACCTGGTCTGCCGTGGGCCTGCCGAAGCCCGGCATGATATTGCGGAAAGATGCCATGCGTACACTGTGAACCTTGCCGATGGCACCATCGGCGATGAGTTGTTTGGCCTGCTGGTAATGCTTGCCGCTGCGTTGCTGAGTGCCTACCTGCACCACACGCTTATACTTGCGCGCGGCGTTGATCATCCAGCGGCCTTCTCGCACAAAAAGCGTCATTGGCTTTTCGACATAGACGTCTTTGCCGGCAGCGCAGGCAAGGATGGTCATCATGGCGTGCCAGTGATCGGGCGTCGACACAACCACGGCCTGAATTTCTTTGTTGTCGAGCAGACTACGGAAATCCTTGTAGCCTTTCGCCTTGCCACCACATGCCTGGATGCCTTGCTCCATGCGCGGCTGGTAGATGTCACTCATGGCGGCCATGTCGACGTCGCGCTGATTCTTGAAATCGAAAACGTGCTGGGCCCCGATCAGGCCGTAGCCTACAAAGCCCACTTGCAGACGATCGTTCGCACCGAGAATGCGCGAGTAAGAAGCGGCAGCAACGGAGGTGGCAAAAATTCTTCTGGTGAGTGACATCGCAGAAATCGTATCAGGTTTCACGTTAGGATGACCTTTTATGTCTAGCTCCCCCCTGTTGACGATTCTCGAAGCGGAAGACCGCTCAGTTCTCGATGTTGTTTCGAAAGCGAAAGGCCCTGAAGGGTCGCTGCCACTGACGGCAGAGATGCTGATTCAGCAGCCGTCGGGAAACATCTTTGGCTGGACTCAGAACGCCGGGATGGGCTTGGACCCGCGACTCCTTGGTGGTAAAGAGATCCTGTTGCTCTCCACACACGGCGGCATCCGTGCAACCGATGGTTCGCCCGTCGCACTGGGCTATCACACCGGCCATTG